>JAPOOQ010000435.1 GCA_026713345.1 Gemmatimonadota bacterium
GTCGAGCTGGACGCGGAAGCCGGTCTCATCGTCCGCGGGCCGGATCCGCGTACGCCAGCAGTGCCCGATGCTCATCTTCCTCATCCGACCGTCAGCGGGCTTGAAGCGGATTGGTTTGTCCTTGAGGACGGGCACCACCGAAATTGCGTAGACTGCCCCCAGGACACCTGCGATTCCCAACGTCGCCCCGCCCACTGCTCCGCCCGCCAACGCAGCCGCCCCCGCCGCCGTCCAACGAACGACCTTGCGCCGCCGCCGCTTGCCGAACTGGTCTCCGTAGCGCCACGCGGCAAACTCCGGTCGCAGGGGCTTCCCGATCCGGACAAGCTCCAGCCCCTCGGGGTGCCTGGCGAGACCGATGTTCTCCGACGATGTCCGCACGCGGGTGCCGCGGAAGATCTCCTCGCAGGCTTCGACCGCCTCCCAGCGCTCTTCGAGAGGCGTCAGGTTCCACCGTTCGCAACGACGGCACACGACCCAGAGCCGCCCCCTGGCCGCGTCAAAGGCAAGCCTTCTCCCGACCGGAAACGTCTCGACGACCTCGTTGACGCCGAGCGGCCTGGTGCAGAACATGCAGGCCCGGTACATCAGGGATCGCTGCAGTCGCGCTGAAAGCCGCAGTTCAGGCAGACGATCTTGCAGTGGCGGTCCAGAACCTCGCCGCCGCAGAGTTCGCAGACCGTGCCCGCCATGAACTTCCGGCTCAGCTTCACGTAGTGGCGCGAACTTCGCTCGGTCCATGACGCCGCCGCCTCGCTGAGCGGCCTCACCCTCCCCGGCACCCCCGCCACAAGACTGCGCGGCGGGATCACCGCGCCCTCCTTCACCACGGCCCCGGCGGCGACCAGGCACCCGGCCCCCACCTCGGCGCGCTGAAGCACCAGCGCCCCCATCCCCACCACCGCCCCCCGCCCGATGCGGCAGCTCTCCATGATGGCCCCGTGGCCCACCGTCACTTCCTCCTCGATCACGGTGGGTCCCTGCTCGCTCGTGTGGATCACCGCGTTCTCCTGCACGTTGGCGCGGGCCCCCACCCGGATCCCGTTCTCGGGGTGATCCCCGCGCAGCACGGCGCCGAACCAGATGCTGGCCTCGTCCCCGATCACCACGTCCCCGATCACCACCGCGGTGGGCGCGACAAAGGCGGTCTCCGCAATGCGGGGACACCGTCCCCCGAACGCGATCACGCGCCCACTGCGCCCCCCCTCACGGCCTTGTGCCTCGCGCGTCATCAGCGCCCCTCGCCCCGTCCGCCGTCACGGCGCAGCCGCGCCCGTAACACCTGCGTTTCGGACGCCTCCAGCACCTCGATCCGCACCCCTCCGGCCGTCAACACCCGACCCGGCACCGGAACCTGCCCGAGCTCCTCGAGGATGAAGCCGTTCAGGGACCGGTTCTCCCCCTCCGGAAGATCGAAGGCGAAACGATCGTTGATCTCGCGCAGCTCCGCGGCCCCCGACGCCACGACCTCGTCCGGCGAGACCCGGGTCATGGGGTCCTCGTCCAGATCCGTCTCGTCCACGATCTCGCCGACGAGCTCCTCGAGGACGTCCTCCAGGGTGATGAGCCCGTCGGTTCCGCCGAACTCGTCCGCCACGATTCCCATGTGCATGCGGCGGGCCCGGAAATCGGCCAGCAGCCGGGCCAGCGACAGCGAGCCGGGCACGAACATGGCTTCGCGGGCCAACTCCGAGAGCGGGACGTCCCGCCGCCCGGCGACGTAGGCGCGGTACGCGTCGCGCACGTGCAGGATGCCGGTCACGTCGTCGATGCTCTCGCCGTAGACCGGGACGCGCGAGTGAGGCACCTCCGCCAGCTCCGGGAGGATGTCGCCAAGGCGGCGCGACTGCTGCCATGCGACAATGTCGACCCGGGGCGTCATCGCGTCCCAGGCGTTGAGTTCGTCCAGCTTGAAGGCGCGCTCGATCAGGCGCCGCTCGTCGGGATCGACGATCCCCGCGCCGGACCCGATCTCAAGCGCTTCCCGCGCCTGCATCTCGTCCGGCGAACTCTCGTCCGTCTCCGATCCCCGTGAAAAAAGGCGTCCCAGCGCCAGCAGCGGGAAGAACACGCGGGAGAAGAACCGCGACGAGGCCCGCAGGAAGGGCGCAGCCGCGAGCGCCAGCCGCACGGGACGCCTCGCCGCCAGCGCCCGCGGACCCAGCTCACCGGCCAACAGCACGACGATGATCACGAGAGGCCCGCCGATCCACATCCCCCGGGGCCCCCACGCCGCAGCCGCCGCGCCGACCCCCGCGGCCGCGGCGGCCAGGTTGCATATCGCGCGCAGAATCACGAGCGGTGACGTGGCCGCCTCCCCCGTGCGCAGCGCCGTCAGGGCGTCCGCGCCCGCGAACCCCTCTCCAACCAGGATGCGCGCCTTCGAATCCGTCACCTTGAGCACCGCCGAGAGCGTGGCGGTCAGGCCGGCCGCAATGAACAGCAGCACGACGAAGGCCAGGGTGAGCCCCAGGATCAGCGCCATGGCTCGCCCCCGGCCTCGACGGGCCCGCAAGAGCATCCGGGACCGGGCGCCGGGCGAGCGTCGGCGAAATCAGCAGCCCGGGATCGTGTTCCTGGTGACGGAGGTTGGTCGTCGGGTACGGCCTCTATATCCATTTCCTGCTTTCGCCGAGCAGTTCCGTGACTACGTCGCGGGTGCTCAGCCCCTCGGCTTCTCCGTCGAAGTTGATCACGATCCTGTGCGCCAGGATCGACGGAGCGATGTCGTGAATATCCTGCATGGTCGGGACGGGAGCGCCCCGGAAGGCGGCGCGCGCCTTGGCGCCCAGCACCAGGTACTGCGAGGCCCGCGGCCCCGCGCCCCAGCTGATGTACCGCTTGGCCACATCCGCCTGTTCCTCGCCGCCGGGCCGCGTCGAGCGCGCGAGGCGCACCGCATACCCCACGATGGAGGGCGGAACCGGGATGCGCCGCGTCAACTGCTGCAGCTCGATGATCTCGGAGCCGTGCACCACCGGCTCGATCGGGATGTCCTGCACCTCTTGCGTGAGGGTGGCGATCTTCTCCTCCTCAACGCGGTCGGGGTAGTGGATCCGCAGGTCGAACATGAAGCGGTCCAGCTGCGCCTCGGGAAGGGGGTAGGTGCCTTCCTGCTCGATCGGGTTCTGCGTCGCGAGGACGAAGAACGGCGGATCGAGGTGGTAGGTGTTGCCTGCCGCGGTGACGTCCCGTTCCTGCATCGCCTCGAGGAGCGCGGCCTGGGTCTTGGGCGGCGTGCGGTTGATTTCGTCGGCCAGCACGATATTGGCGAAGATCGGACCCGGGACGAAGCGGAAGACCCTCTCCCCCGTGAGCTTGTCCTCCTGGATCACCTCCGTGCCCGTGATGTCGGTCGGCATCAGGTCGGGGGTGAACTGGATGCGATTGAACTTGAGGTGCAGCGCCTCGGCGAGCGTCGAGATGATCAGCGTCTTCGCCAGCCCGGGCACGCCGACGAGCAGCACGTGCCCATTGGCCATCATGGCCGTCAGGATGCTGTCGACGATGTGCTGCTGCCCGACGATGCGCTGCTCCACGGCGGTGCGCAGCTGGTCGGCGATCTCGCCGGCTCGCTTGAGAAGCTGGACGTCCCGGTCGGCTTCGAGGGCCGGGAGCGGGGGGGAGGAGGTGGGGGTCATACCCGGTCTGTTGAGAGGGGCGCGTGAGTGCTCTGTTCGACGGCGGAAGATAGATGGGACTTGTTTTTCGGGTCAAGGAGAGGACCGGGCCGGAGGGTTCGAAACCCCGCACTCCAGGCGGGGCGAGATCGGCCGGCTTTCGAGCTTGCGAAAATTTTCACAAGCGTTAGCTTTCCTTGAAATCATCGCACTGTCTGCGGGGATTCTTCCAGGCTCGAGGCTGCGGCCGGGGAGTCGTTGGGCAGGAGAGAGCCGGTTGCAGGACGGTCATCGTGCGGAGGCGGGCCGCTTCGTCGGATTCGGAATCAGCTGGCTGCTCACCATGCTGCTCTTCGCGTGGGGTGGACTCGCGTTGGACCGTCGAATCGGTACAACCCCGGTCCTGCTGATTCTGGGGATCCTGCTGGGCTTTGCGGGGGGGTTCTGCGCGCTCTACCTGAGGGCGGTCGCGGAACCGGCGGATCAACGACCAGGCAAGGGGAAGACCCCTCGCCGTTCGAAAGAGGAATCGTGAAAGAGTCCAGGTCCTTTCTGGCCGTCTCCGTCGCCATCGTGCTCGCGGGAACGCTGGTCGGATCAATTCTGAGCGGCGACGCCCGGACCGCCATTGTCGCCGCCGGACTGGTGGTGCTGGTCACTCAGTTCCCGCTGCATTTCCTGCTCCGCGGGTGGCGGGAACGGAACGATCGATTCCTGGCCTCCATCGTGGTCGGCTTCTTTGTCCGGGTCGCCGTACTTGCCGTCGCCGTGGTCGTGTTCGTAGTCCCGGACCGGGTTGCCGCTGCTCCATTCCTGCTTGCCCTGGGCGGGTTCATGGTGGGCATTTTGATCGCCGAGGCGACGTTCGAGAGCCGCCGCCTGCGCACACGCGCGGCGAAGACAGCGGAGGCCTCGGCTTCGTGACCGCAACCTTGAAGACAATGGGAGCCGCGGGATTCCTCTCGCTGCTGCTCGCCGCCAGTCCCGCCGCAGTTGTGTTCGCCCAGGAGCACGGGGAGTCCGATGCGGAAGCCCACGACGGCCCGTTCGACCTGGGGGAAATGCTCGGACACCACATCCTGGACGCGCCCGAGATCGAGCTTCCCGGGATGGCCGTGCATCTGCCGCACTGGGACTGGGCGGTTTTCCAGGTGGGAGCCGCCACGGTGGACCTGTCGCCCACCAAGCACGTCATCCTGCTCCTGCTGGCGGCGATGATTACGGCAGTGTTCACGCTGCTGGCTGCCAGAACCGTGACGCGTCGGGGGCCGGGCAGGGCTCCGCGCGGGATGGCCAATGCCGTCGAGGCCGTGGTGGTCTTCCTGCGCGACGATGTCTGCAAGGAGAACATCGGGCACGGGTACCAGCGCTTCGTTCCGCTGGTGCTCACCCTCTTCTTCTTCATCCTCGTCATGAACCTCCTCGGGCTCGTCCCGTGGGGCGGATCCGCGACCGGCAATCTTGCCGTGACCGCCACTCTCGCGGTGGTCACCTTCACGGTCACCGAGATCTCCGGCTTTCGGACACTAGGACCCGCCGGCTACCTGCGGACGATCTTCTATGCTCCGCCGGGGGCCAGCGGGGAAATGAAGTACCTGAAGCTCCTCATCATCACGCCGGTCGAATTCCTCGGAAAGCTCATCAAGCCCTTCGCTCTGGCCCTGCGGCTGTTCGCCAACATGACCGCGGGGCATGTGCTGATCTTTTCGCTGCTCGGTTTCATCTTCCTGTTCGGCCACGTCGCATTCGTCCGCTGGGCGGTCGCGGCCGGCTCCTTCGCTCTCGTGTCGGCGATTCTGCTGCTGGAACTTCTGATCGCCGTCATTCAAGCCTACATCTTCGCCATGCTCTCGGCCGTCTTCATCGGGCTCATGCAGCATGAACACTAGACCTGCCTGACCGGTCACGGTCCGGCGCAACCCACTCCATTCCCAAGATCCAAACACAAAGGAACCGAATCCAATGTTCGACACAGCGTTGACAGTCGTACAGGACGCCACCCAGGCCGGTGCCGAAGCCACCAGCACCGGCCTTTCCCTGCTGGGAGCCGGAATCGGCGCCGGCCTCGCCGCAATCGGGGCGGGCCTCGGCATCGGCCGCATCGGCGAGGGAGCCACGCAGGGCATCGCGCGGCAGCCGGAAGCCGCCGGTGAGATCCGGGCCATGGCGATCCTGCTCGCGGCTCTGGTCGAGGGAGCGGCGCTCGTCGCCATCCTCGTGGCCATCCTCTTCAAGTTCGTCTAGTGGCTGCACCTCAGGAGACGGGGCCGGCGTGGGACAGCCTCTTCAGCGTCAATCTGGGGCTGGCTTTCTGGACGCTCCTCACCTTCCTCACGTTGCTGTTCATCCTGGGCAAGTACGCCTGGGGGCCGCTTCTCGGCGCCCTCGACAAGCGCGAGAAGGGCATCCAGGGCAACATCGACGACGCCAAACGCCAGCGTGACGAAGCCGAAGCGCTGCTCGCCGAGTACCGGGAGCAGCTCGCCGAGGGTCGCCGCCAGGCGCAGGCGATGGTCGCCGAGGGCAGGGAGGCCGCCGACGCGCTCCGCAAGGAACTGGAGGCGAAGGCCCGTGAGGAAACGCAGGTGATGCTGGCCAACGCGCGCCGGGAGATCACGCGGGAGCGCGAGGCCGCGGTCGAGGCCGTGCGGCGGGAATCGGTGGACGTGGCGCTCGCCGTTGCGTCCAGGCTCCTCTCCGAGCGGCTGGACTCGCAGCGTGACCGGCAGCTGGCAATGGACTACATCGACGACCTGTCGGACTCCGAGGGTGCGCTGGCGTGAGGGAGGACACCGTCGTCCGCAACTACGCCGAGACGCTCTTCGAACTCGCGGAGCGCGACGGCGGCGTGGAACCGTACGGCGAGCCGGTGGCGGCCGTGGCGGGCCTGATGGAGGACCGCAAGGTTCTGGATTTCTTCGCCACGCCGCGGGTGCCTGTGGAACGCAAGAAGGAGGCGCTGCAACGCGCGCTGGGGCGATCGGTCCCGGCGATGCTGGTGCGCTTTCTTCTGGTCGTGATCGACAAGGGCCGCCAGCGGCTGATTCCGGCGATCATGCGGGACTTCCGGGGGCTCCTCGACCGGCACCGGGGCATTCGCCACATGGAGGTGACCGTGGCACGGGAGCTCTCCGGCGAAGAGGGCGACGCGCTGGCGACGCGTCTCTCCGCCGCAACCGGCGCGACGGTCATCCCTTCCGTCCGGATCCGGCCCGAGATCATCGGAGGCATCGTCATCCGCGAGGGGGACACCCTCTACGACGGATCGCTGAAACGACAACTCGACGCCATGCGGCGCAGGCTGATGGCGGCGGAGCTTCAAGAACAGGAAAGCTAGAACGATATGGCTGATTCACAGCTCCGGGCGGGCGAGATCAAGAGCGTCCTCCTGGCCGAAATCGAGAGCTTCGAGGAAGCGCTCCACGCCGAGGAGGTCGGCGAGGTCCTCGAAGTGAAGGACGGGGTGGCGCGCATCTACGGCCTGACGAAGGCGATGGCCAACGAGATGCTCGAGATCACCTCCGGTGAGAGCGGTGAGAGCGTGACCGCGCTCGCGCTCAACCTGGAAGAGGACAACATCGGCGCGGTCATCCTGGGCGAATGGGCCGGGCTGCACGAAGGCGACGAGGTGCGGCGCACCGGGCGCGTGCTGGACGTTCCCGTCGGAGACGGCTACCAGGGCCGCGTGGTGGACTCGCTCGGCGCCCCGCTCGACGGTGCCGGCTCGATCGAGACATCGGCGCGGCGCCAGATCGACGTGGTCGCGCCCGGGATCGTCAAGCGCCAGCCCGTGAAGGAGCCGCTGCAGACCGGCATCAAGGCGATCGACGCCATGATCCCGATCGGGCGCGGCCAGCGCGAGCTGATCATCGGCGACCGCCAGACCGGCAAGACCGCCATCGCGGTCGACGCGATCATCAACCAGAAGGACACCGACGTCATCTGCATCTACTGCGCGATCGGGCAGCGGGCGGGGAAGGTTGCGGCTGTCGTCGAGACGCTGCGGCACCACAACGCCATGGACTACACCATCGTGGTGGCGGCCAACGCCTCCGATCCCGCGCCCATGCAGTACATCGCGCCCTACACCGCCACCGCGCTCGCCGAACACTTCATGTGGCAGGGCAAGCACACCCTCGTCATCTACGACGACCTCTCCAAGCAGGCGCAGGCCTACCGGCAGCTGTCGCTGGTGCTCCGCCGTCCTCCGGGGCGCGAGGCGTACCCCGGCGACGTATTCTACCTGCATTCGCGCCTGCTCGAGCGCGCGGCCAAGCTCTCCGACGAGCTCGGCGGCGGCTCCCTCACCGCGCTCCCCATCATCGAAACGCAGGCCGGCGACGTCTCGGCCTACATCCCCACCAACGTCATCTCGATCACCGACGGGCAGATCTACCTGGAGCCCGACCTCTTCAATTCGGGCGTGCGGCCCGCGGTGAACGTGGGGATTTCGGTGTCGCGGGTCGGCGGTGCGGCCCAGGTCAAGGCCATGAAGAAGGTTGCGGGGCGTCTCCGCCTCGACCTCGCGCAGTTCCGCGCCATGGAGACCTTCGCGCAGTTCGCCTCCGACCTCGACGCGACCACCCAGCAGCAGCTGGCGCGCGGACAGCGCACCGTCGAGATCCTCAAGCAGCCCCAGTACCAGCCCGTGCCGGTCGAGCGGCAGATCGTCTCGATCTACGCGGTCACCAACGGGTTCCTCGACGACATCGAAGTCGACGATTGCCGCAAGTGGGAGCGGGGCTTCCTCGAATTCACCGAGAGCCGCTTCGACGATGTGCTGATCGGTCTTCGGCAGGAGGGCCAGCTCACCGAGGACATCGAAGGCCGGCTCCGCACCTGCATCGAGGAATACAACGAAGTCTTCGCCGCCGAGAACGAAGCGGCGATGGCGGGAGCCGCGTAGCGTGGCGCAGGCCCGCGACGTCCTCAGGCGGATCAAGTCCGTCAGGAACACGCGCAAGATCACGCGCACCATGGAGCTTGTGGCGACGTCCAAGCTCAAGCGGGCGACGGACCGGATGCTGGCGGCCCGCCCCTACGGCGAAGCCCTCGACGAACTGCTGCGCAGCCTGCGCGCGCCCGGGCTGGAGCAGGACCATCCGCTGCTGCGGCAGCCGTCCGGGACGAGGCGGGCCGCCGTGCTGCTCCTCACCGCCAACCGCGGCTTCTGCGGCGCCTTCAACGCCAACCTCATCCGCGAGGCGCGCACGAAGCTCGACGAACTCGAAGCAGCCGGGGTGGAGACCGAACTCCACATCGCCGGCAAGAAGGCGATCACCTTCTTCCGCTTCCGCGGGCGGGCCATCGCGTCGGGCACCACCTCCATCGGCGACGAGCCGCTTCCCGAGGACGGAGAGGGCCTCATCAAGCCGCTCGCAGAGGCCTTCGCCGCCGGAAACCTCGACGCCGTATACATGGTGAGCTCGAAGTTCCGCTCCGCCATGTCCACGCCCCCCCGCACCCGGCGCATCCTGCCGGTGCAGCCCGACGAGGGCGCCCGTTCGGTGGACGCCTTCATCGTGTCGCCTCCGCCGGAGAAGCTCGTGGGCTGGATCCTGCCGCGCTACCTGCGCAGCGTGGTCTACGGGGCGCTGGTCGAGAACGCCGCCGGGGAGCAAGGGGCCCGCCGCGCGGCCATGAAGAGCGCGACAGACAACGCGGGCGAGATGATCGAGACGCTCACCCGCAGCTACAACCGGGCGCGCCAGGCGCAGATCACCCAGGAGATCGCCGAGATCGTGGGTGGCGCCGCGGCGCTGGAATGAGACTGACTACAGGGACCAGGAATCGCCGCGCGCAAGCGGCTGGAGAATGACGAAAAACATGTCTGAGAACAACATCGGCCGAGTCGTCCAGGTCATCGGACCCGTACTCGACGTGGAGTACCACCCGCGGCACCTGCCGGAAATCCACAATGCGCTGAGGCTCACCGCCGA
>JAPOOQ010000436.1 GCA_026713345.1 Gemmatimonadota bacterium
ATCGCTGCCCTTCAAGCTGAAGGACCCCGGCGTCCTCCTCCACTACGACGGGACGGACGAGGAGGGGCGGCACCAGATGCGAGTCACCTTCGGCGAGGGGGTCGGCGACCACAGCGACACCTGGTTCTACGTCTTCGAGGAAGGGCGCGCCATGCCGGTTTCCATCGGGTACCGGGAGGAGGGACGCCAGAACATCAGCCGCACCTACTGGGAGGACATTCAGGAGGTCGACGGTTACATCTTCACCGGCCGCCGCGTGCATGTGAACGCCGAAGGGAAGATCTGGAAGGTGCTGGTGACGTCCGACTTCGTGCTGAATCCGGCGATTGATCCGGCGGTGTTTCGCGGCCCGTAGCGGGTTGCGCTACGACGTGACATTACGTACATTTGCAATCTCGGGTCCGGTTTGCGTCGTCAAGAATCAAGAAGGGCAGCGGAAGGGCAAGCGGGGATGGAACTCTGGCAGTTCATCAGTCTCGTCGTGACCACGATCAGCGTGGCGATCGCGGGAACGTGGCGCGTTTCCAGCCTGCTGAATGCCCAGCGAATCGAGACCCGTGACCTCCTCGCCGAACTCCGGCGGGACAACCAGCGCGCCCACGATGAGATCGGAAAGCGAATCGAGGCGCAGGGAGAGAGGCTCTCCGAGAGGATCGACGCGCAGGGCCGGCGAATCGAGACGCAGGGGGAGAAGCTCTCCGAGAGGATCGACGCGCATGGCCGGCGAATCGAGACGCACCGGCAGGAACTCGCCGACCGGATCATCGCTGTGCGACAGGAACTCGGGGACCGGATTGACGCTGCGCGACAGGAACTCGGGGACCGGATCGGGGCCCTGGCAGTCCAGGTCGCCAGGCTCGTCGGGCGGGAAGAAGGGCGCGATCCGCCGTAGCGCGTTACGGCGGGCCGCGAGGGGCCGGTCTACAGGTTCGCCATGACGCCGCGGACGTGATCCGCACTCCTGGCCAGCGCCGCGCTCTCGCTCTCGGTGAGCTCCACCTCGATCACCTCCTTCAGGCCGCCCTCGCCGAGCTTGCAGGGCACGCCCAGATAGATGCCCGCCTGACCGTATTCGCCCTCGAGGTAGGCCGCCGCCGGGAGGATGCGGCGCTTGTTGCGCACGATCGACTCAGCCATCTGCACGGCCGCTGCCGAGGGCGCGTAGTAGGCGCTGCCCGTCTTCAGGTGCTTCACGATCTCGGCGCCTCCGTTGCGGGTCCGGTCGATGATCGCGTCGAGCCGGTCCTGCGGAATCAGGCGCGAGACCGGGATGCCGCTCACCGAAGTGTAGGAAACCAGCGGGACCATCGTGTCGCCGTGCCCGCCGAGGACCATCGCCTGGATGTCCTCCACGCTCACGTCCAGTTCCATCGCGATGAAGGCGCGGAACCGGGCCGTGTCGAGAACGCCCGCCATGCCGATGACCCTCTCGCGCGGGAAGCCGGTCGTCTCCTTGGCGACGTAGGCCATCACGTCCAGGGGGTTGGAGACCACGATCACGACCGCATCGGGCGCCACCCGGGCGATCTCGGTGCTGACCGAACGCACGATCCCCGCGTTGGTGCGCAACAGGTCGTCACGGCTCATCCCCGGCTTGCGGGCGATCCCGGCCGTCACGATGAAGAGATCGGACCCTTCGGCGGGGCCGTAGTCGTTCGCACCCGTGACCATGGTGTCGAAACCCTCGACCGGCGCGCTCTGCCACTGGTCGAGGCCCTTGCCCTGCGGTGTGCCCTCGACGATGTCGATGAGCACGACTTCCTGGCACAGCTCCTTCTCGGCGAGCCTCTGGGCACAGACTTCTCCGACGTGCCCGGCGCCGACTACAGTAATCTTTCTGGCTGACATCCGGGTTTTATTCTCCGTGGGTGGTAGTGCTGCGAGTGCGGGCGTCATCCACCCGTCTGGGAAAGGGCGATCAGTCCCCCCGAGCCCTCCGAGGAGCCCTGCACGAGGAGGTGCTTCTCGGGCTTGATGCGGAGCGTCTCGTTCACTAGCGGACGCAGGTCCTCGCCGCGCCGCAGCGCGCCCCGCAGGGGGGTCTGGATGGTCCCGAAGAGACAAGGCCTGAGCTGGCCGTCCGCGGTGAGGCGCATGCGGTTGCAGCGGCTGCAGAAGTTGTGGCTCATCGGCGTGATGGCGCCGATCGTGCCCAGTGCGCCGGGGAAGCTGAAGTAGGTGGCGGGGCCGTTGCCGGGAGGTCCGGGGACGGGCTCGAGGGCTTCCACCTCGGCGATCGCGGCAAGCGCCTCGTCGCAGGAGAGGAAATTGGACGCGCTCAGCTCCAGGTTCGACTCGGTGGGCATGACCTCGATGAAGCGCACATGGAGGGGGCGGTCGCGCGAAAGCTCGGCGAAGTCGGCGACCTCGTCGTCGTTCTCTCCCCGCATCAGCACCACGTTGATCTTGATGGGGTCGAAGCCGACGCGTTCGGCGGCGTCCAGCCCCCGCAGCACCTTCGCCAGCGTGTCCGGACGGCGGGCGATGGCGTCGGCCCGCTCCGGGCGCAGCGAGTCCAGCGAGATGTTCACACGGGAGACTCCGGCGTCCCTCAGGTTCTCCGCCATCTGCGCCAGGAGGACGGCATTGGTGGAGAGCGCGATGTCCCCGATCCCGGGCACCGCGGCGAGCATGGCCACCAGACGCGGCAGGTCCTTGCGTACGAGCGGCTCCCCCCCGGTGAGGCGCACCCGCCTGAGCCCCATCCCGGCCATGACCCTCACCACCTCCGTGATCTCCTCGTAGCTGAGGATCTCGTCGCGGCGCAGCCAGGGCAGTCCCTCCTCCGGCATGCAGTACACGCACCGCAGGTTGCACTTGTCGGTCACCGAGATGCGCAGGTACTCGATCCGGCGGCCGAAGCCGTCGACCATCGTCGGCGGTGCGCCGTTCTTGCGAAAACCGTTCACCGATTGCCCATTTTCGTGAAAAACACTCACTGTCCCCGCTTCGCCTCCGTCGCCGGGAGGTGGCCATCCAGCCACTCCGCGTCCCTGTCCACGTAGTGCTCCCGCTTCCACACCGGGAGCCGCTTCTTGAGCTCCTCGATGATGTACCTCGCCGCGTCGAACGCTTCCGCCCGGTGCGGCGCCGAGACCGCAATCGCCACGCTCACCTC
>JAPOOQ010000437.1 GCA_026713345.1 Gemmatimonadota bacterium
CATGTCCACCTGTGCGCCGGCAGCGAGCAGCGCACGCACGTTTGCCGCTGTTCCGCTCTCGGCGGCGTGGTGAAGAGGCGTGCGGTCGCGGCCGTCCCGCCCGTGCAGCGCCGCACCCGCCTCCAGAAGCGTAGTGATGACGGCCGGGTCGCGGGCCGATTCGGCGGCAGTGTGGAGTGGGCGGTCGCCAAACAGACCGAAATAGACCGGCGATTGACGGAACATTGCCGCGTTCAGGCTGGCGCGATCTTCGCTGCAGCCGGCTACCATGTCGGGAGTTGCCAGCGCGAAAAAGCTGTGGGTAACGAAGTTCTGGCAGCTGAACGGATCGGCGACGTGCCCCGAGGTGTCCACCGCAGCCGGATCCGCCCCGAACTCAAGGAGCGTGGCCACGACATCCGGGTGGTTCAGCGCCAGGTGCAATGGGGTCGCACCTGACTCCGAGCGGGCGTTGACGTCTGCCCCGGCTTCCAGCAGCACGACTACCAGGCTGTCCCCAATGCCCTGTCTGCGCGAGCCCACAGCGGCGTGGATAGGGGTCCGGCCCCGGTTGTCGCGGGCGTTGACTTCGGCGCCGGCTTCCAGCAGGGCCTTGGCGAATGCAGCCGTCCCGGCTCCGGTGCCCCAGGAAAGGCCGGCACTGGCAATCGCGTGCAGGGGGGTACTGCCGAAGGCGGCCTGCCGTCCGTTCACGTCCACCCCGGCCTGGAGGAACATTGTGAGAATCTCCAGTGTTCTCGCGCCGTGACTCGCGCTGCCGGCCAAATCGATGAGCGGCGTGTCGCCATTGTCGCCATGGACATTCAAGGGTGTTCCGGCTTCCACGCAGCCCCGCACACTCTCGACCGGAATAACCAGCAAGGCGTTGCGGTCACTCCAGTCGCAACCCAGCTCTGCCGTCCCGCCGGCCTCATCCTGTGCGACCGGCGCCGCGCCCAAAGCCATGAGCTGGTCGACCACCTGTGAGTGGCCACCTGTCCACGCGACCTGCGCCGGGGTCTTGCCCTGCTCGTTGCGCGCGTTGACGTCCGCCCCGGCCGCTACGAGCGTGGCGACTACGGCGGTGTCCGGGCGAAACGCAGCCATTGCCGAGTGCAGTGGAGTGTCGCCTTCGGCAGTTCGCAGCCCAGGGTCCGCACCCGACTCAAGAAGCAGGGCCACAGTGGCGGCGTTCCTTGCCGCTCCCGCCGCCAGATGCAGCGGTGTTTCCCCGTTGTTGTTGGGAAGGTTGATGTCCATTCCGGCGTCCACCAGAAGCGGTATCGCGGCGGAGCCAGACGAGTACCTGGACACCTGGTGGAGCACCGTCCCGCCGTCGTCGTCTCCCATCGATGGATCGGCGCCGGCATCCATGAGTGCGCGGATCACTGTCGGTCCCGCCAACGCGGCCGCGTGCAGGACGGTCCGGCCACCCCAGCTGCGCGCGTTGGGATCGGCGCCCCGCTCCAGGAGCCTGAGGGAGACCGCGGAGAGTGAATCCGATCGGGGCCATGTCGGCTGGACCGACGCCATCAGCGGAGTGCCAAAGCGGCCAAGGGCGTTGATATCCGCGCCCGCTGCCAACAGCGCGTCCACGACGCCGGCCGTCTCGGCCCGGTAGAGTGCAGTGCCTTCGGCGTCCGCATGGACATCGGCGCCTGCCTCCAGCAGGAGGGTCGTCACGGACGAGTCGTAGACCGCTAGATGGAGAGGGGTGATGGCGTCGTTTTCGGCGGCGTTCACGTCGGCGCCCGCCCGCACCAGGATGGCTGCAACGGGGTTGTTGCGGTGACGCAACGCGAAGTGAAGCGGCGTGTGGAGGTCGTAGCTGCGCGCGCTCGGATCCGCACCGGCTTGCAGCAGAAGCGTGACGACGGCGGTATCGGTGATGACGTTGGCGTGGTGCAGCACGGTGTAGCCGTTCTCGTCGCGCGCGTTGAGATCGGAGTCTGCCTCCACGCCTGGGGGTTAGTAGTCCGGGGTGGGCCGCCCCCGCC
>JAPOOQ010000438.1 GCA_026713345.1 Gemmatimonadota bacterium
CACCGTTCAGGTGACGTTTTGGGCTATCCACATTGAAATCCCCCCCATCCCCGAAATCAGTCCCATCCAGCCATTCCCCCGCCTCCGGCCCCTCGGCACCATTCCCTCCTGACCACCCAAGGACCGGCGGGCCCACCCCCCGACGCCGACTCCCGCCGTCCTCACCACCCAGGGGACCGCCGTCATGCCGGGGCAGCAGCACTGCCCAGAGAACCCCAAGCACGACGCGTCGTACAAGAACTTCTTCGCGCACTCGCGCACCGTCGCCGACAACCTGCGAGGAACTGCTTGGATACCAGCCCCGCCAACGGTATCTTCTCATCGAGATTCGGGCGCAGGATCCGGCCTCGCTGCCGCTGGAGCGGGCCGAGAGTTGCAACGCAAATTGAGGAATGAGGAGGAAGGAACCATGACGACCTTGATCGAGCGGGCCCGAAAGTGGGGCGAGGAGCGGGATCAGCTATGGCTGCAGAAGGGCATCGAGAAGGGCATCGAGAAGGGCATTGAGCGGGAGCGCGAACTGGTTCACCGGATGGTTACCCGCAGGTTCGGTCCCGGCACCGCCGAGCAGCTCCTGCCAGTGTTGGAGCGGATCTCCGAACAGGAAGACATCGCGCGCGTCGCCGACGCGGTGGTCGAATGCGAGAGCGCCGAGGAGTTCCTCCGGCGGGTCCAACAGACCTGAAAGCAACGGCGGCCTTCCCCCCAGAAAGACCATCACCATGTGCAGAGTACTCCGCACCATCACCGCGACGGCCATCCTCTTGCCGCTAGCCCTGGCCCCGACCCCCACTCCAACCACCGCCCAGGCCACCCCGATCGAGGCGATCACGATCCACCCGCCCGTCGCGGCCCGTTTCCAGTGCTCCGAACACCCGCTGGGCGCGGAGGACCACGTCCCCGACGCGCTCGGCGCCGACTGTGTCGTGGTGCGACGCGACGGCGGACCGAACGGCAACCTGCTGTCGCTGTACACGGGAGACGGAACCCGCAACGAGGATTGGCACAGCTGGCGCGAACCGCTGCTGGCCCCCTTCGACGCAGTCGTGATCGCCATCCAGATCAATCCCGAAAGCACGCTCCCCGGCGTCCGCGGCTCGGGCCGCTCAAGCGCAATCGGGTTCCAGCAACTGGTCGACGGCGAACCCACGGATGTCCATGTCGCGTACGTCCATGTCCGCGAGGTGACGGTATCCCAGGGTGACACCGTGCGGGCAGGCGACCCGGTCGCGCGGATCGGGAACAACGGTTCGTCATTCCCCCCCCACGTGCATGTGGGCGCATTCCGCGGCGACATGATGTCGGAGGATGCGGTGCCGCTTCAGGTGCGGATGGATCTTGGGGCGATGGGGCGAGGGCCGGGGGGAGGGTGAGGGTGGCGGTTGATGCAGGCAAGTCAACCCCATGTAGGATGTGAGCTGCGTGTAGTCCCCGAGCTGTGCGTCGACGATCTTCAGCTTGATTGCGATGTGCTCGCCCGATGTACCCTGGCGAGGAGATCGACCCGATCGCTTGTGCAGTCGCTCAGGCACTCCTGCTTCCCGACGAGGTAGATGGGCCGGTCGAAACCGAAGTCGATGGATTCCCACTCGCGCCAAAGGAACTCCTCTTTCACCTCGACGACGCCCCGCTCCGGGACCTGCCCTTCCCGCGGCCGCCCCTTCTGAACCTGCTTCGCGGTGTAGAGGGCGTAGTCGGGATGCCCGGCACCCTGGTCCGCCCCCTCCGGCACGCAGAACACCTTCGGCTTGAGCGTGCGGCCGACCTCGCCGATCAGGTTGGCCAGCGCCGGACGGCCCCTCGGCACCGTTCCACCCTAGCCATCGAAGGACCGGCAGGCGCGGCCCCGACGCCGACTCCCGCCGTCCTCACTGCCCGGCTCCTGAGCCGGTACCGCACCGCTGCCCGGATCGGAGTCTGGCCCGGGCCGAACAAGGCTCCCTCGGGGAACCGGGACGCTCCCAGCTTGACAGTTCTATATCTAGTCATGTTGTTTATCTATGACTACTATCTGCCAACCCACTCGCATGGCGAGGAGCCCAAAAAACTGCCACTGGACTGCGAAGTCCAGCAGACCGAGTAGAGGCCTGGAGACAGGGGACTGGGAAGTCCCCTCAAGGGTGTGCGAAGCTTCCGATAGCGTCGGTTAGCACCAAACTGACCACAGAGCGGAGAAACCCGATGCGACTGAGACACCTGCTGTGGCTCCCCCCGGTGATCGCGCTGGCCTGCGCGGACTACGCCCCCACTACGCCCTCGCATGCGCATGAACTCAACCGGTCGGAGACATCGCCGGACGCGGTGGCCATGGACAGCACCACGAGTTCCGACCAGGAGTTCACCGCGTCCTTCGCGAACCTGCCGGCGACTCATGACGGTCAGACCGCCTTCACCTTCACCCTGCGTTTCAGCGTCGAGCCGTTCGAACTGAACTACAAGACGGTACGCGATGGTCTATTCGACGTCACAAACGGGCATATCGAGAATGCTCGTCGCGCCACACCGGGAAGCAACCTCGCCTTCGTGGTTACCGTTCAGCCGTCCGAATCCAGCGACATCTCGCTCAGCGTCAGGGGGACTACGGACTGCGCGGCGCAACATGCAGTGTGCACTCAGGACGGACGCATGCTGACAGGGGGCACGAGCGCCACGGTGGCCATGACTGACCTGATCATTATGACCGTCGACGATACCGACGTCGAGGAAGCGGAGGGTGCGACGCTCGACTTCCCCGTGACGCTTAGCCGTGCGGCTGCGCGGAACATTGAGGTGTGGTACAGGGCGTATGACGGCACGGCGACAGCCGGAGCCGACTACGAAGCGGTCAGATCGAAAGTCACCTTTGCGCCGGGCGAGACGACCAAGACGATCCCCGTGGTCGTGCTGGACGACGAGGAGACGGAAGATTCGGAGACCGTCAAGTTCTGGTTGACGGCCGTCCGGGGCATGTCGGCTTCCCAGATCCCGGACCCCCACGCGGTCGGGACCATACATGATGCCCGCCCGAATCCCGACTTGGAGGTCAGCGCCTCGGTGGACGACAGCAGCCCGGTAACGGGTGGACAGTTCACGCTCTCGGCGATCGCAACCAATTCGGGTGATTCGGCATCGGCCTCGACGACGCTGCGCTACTACCGGTCGAGCGATGCGACCATCAACTCGTCCGACACCGAAGTCGGCACCGACGCTGTGAGTGCGCTCGCAGCCGCGGGCACGAGCGACCAGTCGGTCGACCTGACCGCTCCGTCGGCGGCGGGCACCTACTACTACGGGGCGTGCGTCGACGCCGTGACGGGCGAGTCCGTCACCTCCAACAACTGCTCGGCGTCCGTCCGGGTGGAAGTGGAGGAGCCCAGCCCCGACCTGGAGGTCGGCGCGTCGGTGGACGACAGCAGCCCGCAAACGGGCGGATCGATCACGCTCTCGGCGACCGTAACCAATTCGGGTGACGGGGCGTCGGCCTCGACGACGCTGCGCTACTACCAGTCGAGCGATTCGACCATCAACTCGTCCGACACCGAAGTCGGCACCGACGCTGTGAGCGCGCTCGCAGCCGCGGGCACGAGCGGCCAGTCGGTCGATCTGACCGCCCCGTCGTCGGCGGGCACCTACTACTACGGCGCGTGCGTCGACGCCGTGGCCGGTGAGTCCGTCACCTCCAACAACTGCTCGGCGTCGGTTGAGGTGGAGGTGTCCGTCCCGCTCACCGCTACGCTTGCGAATCTGCCGGCGACTCATGACGGACAGAACGCCTTTACGTTCGAGGTGCGTTTCAGCGTCGAGCCCTCCGGACTGAGTTTCAATACAGTACGCGACAGCCTGCTTGACGTAACGAACGGGGACGTCACGCATGCCCGGCGGTCCACGCAGGGAAGCAACCTGGCGTTCGAGGTTACCCTTCAGCCGTCCGCATCCAGCGACATCGCGCTCACCGTCAGGGGGACGACGGACTGTGCGGCACAGCATGCTGTCTGCACCTCGGATGGACGCATGCTCGCAGGGGGCACGACCGACACGGTAAGCAAGGCGGTGCACCCCGACCTGGAAGTCAGTGCGTCGGTGGACGACAGCAGCCCGCAAACGGGCGGATCGATCACGCTCTCGGCGACCGTAACCAATTCGGGTGACGGGGCGTCGGCCTCGACGACGCTGCGCTACTACCGGTCGAGCGATTCGACCATCACGAGCTCTGACACGCAGGTCGGCACCGACGCCGTGGCCTCGCTCGCGGCCGCAGGCACGAGCGACCAGTCGGTCGACCTGACCGCTCCGTCGGCGGCGGGCACCTACTACTACGGGGCGTGCGTCGACCCGGTCGACAACGAAGCGGACACGACAAACAACTGTTCTCGCGGAACCTATGTCTTGGTGAACTCCGGCAGTGCTCACCAGATGGTGACCGTGGTCGAGGGTCTGACCAACCCGTGGTCGGTGGCTTGGCTCCCCAATGGGGACATGCTGGTGACCGAGCGGCCGGGGCGCTTGCGCATCGTGCGCGACGGAACCCTTCTAGACGCCTCCGTCTCGGGCGTGCCGGGGGTATGGGCGAGCGGCCAGGGCGGCCTGCTGGACTTGGCGCTCCACCTCGACTTCGCGAGCAACAGGCTGCTCTATCTCAGCTACGCGCGACCGGACGGGGACGGTGGTGCGAGCACGGGAGTCGTGCGAGGCCGCTTAGAGAACGACGCGCTCACCGCGGTCCAACAGATCTGGACCGCGCAGACCCAGAGCAGCGGCGACCACTACGGCTCGCCGCCTGGCCTTCGACACCGACAACTACCTCTACATCACCGTTGGGGACCGCCTGGTAACGCCCCAGGGCGGGCTCGCCGAGCTGTCCGCCCACCCGGCGCAGGACCTCACCACCCACCACGGCGTGGTTGTGCGCCTGCACGACGACGGGCGCATCCCGAGCGACAATCCGTGGGGAGGGGGGACGGACGGGGCGCTGAGGGACATCTATAGCTACGGGCACCGCAACGCGCAGGGTCTGGCGTTCCATCCGGAGACCGGTGACCTCTGGCTGAGCGAACACGGGCCGCAGGGAGGAGACGAGATCAACCTGGTCCTGCCTGGCCGCAACTACGGCTGGCCCGTGGTCGGATACGGGGTCAACTACGGGACCGGGTCCCAGATTCACGTCGGCACCCACCGCGAGGGAATGGAGCCGCCCGTGCACTATTGGCGCTCCACCCTCGCCCCCTCGGGGCTGCTGATCTACATGGGCGACCGCTTCCCGCAGTGGCGCGGCTCCATGTTCGTGGGCGGGCTTTCCAGCCAGGCGTTGGTGCGTCTCACCCTGACCGGCCGCATCATTACTGACGAGGAGGTCCTGGTTCGCAACCAGGGCCGGATACGCGACGTGCGCCAAGGGCCCGATGGCCTCATCTATCTGGTGTTCGAAGACCCGGGCATGGTCGCCCGCCTGGAACCTCCGGGCGGTACGAATAACGACCAGTGACCGAACGGGATGCATCCGATGCGAACGAGACACCTGCTGTGCCTGCTCCCGGTAATCGCGGTTGCCTGCGGGGACCACCCTCCCACTCCGCCCGCGCGCATGCATGAAGGCAACGGGCCCGGAGGCATCGCCGCACGCGGTGGCCGCTGCCGGTGGTGACCGTGGTCGATGACCTGAGCAACCCGTGGTCGGTGGCTTGGCTCCCCAATGGGGACATGCTGGTGACCGAGCGGCCGGGGCGCTTGCGCATCGTGCGTGGCGGAACCCTCCTGGACGCCTCCGTCTCGGGCGGTGCCGGAGGTATGGGCGATCGGCCCGGAGCCGGTACCGCACCGCTGGCCGGATCTGAGTCAGGTCCAGCACCTCGCACACGCGGTCCCACACCGCCGGTCTCGGCTTGCTTCGTCCCGGCCGATGAACTCCTGGTCCAAACCCGGCCTAACCCCTAACCCTAACGGCGGCAACGAGCGAACCACCGTTCTGAACGAACACGGCGCGTGGCAGTCTGGGACTTTCTCCGGTTGGTTTGGCGATAGCGAAACGTAATGTACACATGACAACGTGTAATGTTCAGGTGACTTTCTTGGGCTATCCACATTGAAATCTCCCCATCCCCGAAATGAGTCCCATCCAGCCATTCCCCCTGGAGCGCATGCCCGACAGCTTCGTCACCGAGCACCTCGGCCAGCGGCACACCGACATGCTCTGGCGAATCGGAACCACTGGCGGCGGCTGGATCTACATCCTGATCCTGCTTGAGTTCCAGTCCACCGTCGACCGCCGCATGGCCCTGCGGATGATGGACTACACCTCCACCATCTGGAGGCAGCTCGGAAAGGAAGATCTCGGGCCCGATGGCGAGTACCCCCTCATATTGCCCATCGTCATCTACAACGGCGAACGGCGCTGGACCGCGGCGCGGGATGTCGCTGACCTCCTGCCGCCCGTGCCCGAGGAACTGCTTGGATACCAGCCCCGCCAACGGTATCTTCTCATTGAGATCCGGGCGCAGGATCCGGACTCGCTGCCGCCGGAAAACGTGCTCGCGATGATCGCGAGATTCGAGCAGGCGCCCACGGCGGAGGCGCTGGAGGAGCTGGTCGGCTCGCTGGCGGACGGGGTCGCGGCGGTCAAGGAACCGGACCTGGCCGCGACCTTTCTGGTCTGGATCACGCAGGTGCTTACACAGCGGTTCGGCCCCGCGGGCCGAGAGTTGCAACGCAAATTGAGAAATGAGGAGGAAGGAACCATGTCGACGTTGATGGAGCGGGCCCGGAAGTGGGGCGAGGAGCGGGACCAGCTGTGGCTGCAGAAGGGCATTGAGAAGGGCATTGAGAAGGGCATTGAGAAGGGCATTGAGAAGGGCATCGAGGAAGGCATCGAGAAGGGCATTGCGGAGGGCATCGAGGAAGGCATCGAGCGGGAGCGGCAAGCCTCGATCCAGCGGGAGCGCGAACTGGTTTTGCGGCAAGTCAGCCGCAGGTTCGGTCCCGGCACCGCCGAGCGGCTCCTGCCAGTGCTGGAGCGGATCTCCGAACAGGAAGACATCGCGCGAGTCGCCGACGCTGTGGTCGAATGCGAGAGCGCCGAGGAGTTCCTCAGGCGGGTCAAGACCCCCTGACCCCCACCGCCCCGCCCCGATTCATGTACTCGAGATGCATGTATTGCACCAAACCCCTCGGGGCCAACGAGGTCGTCGAGACCTTCCCCGTGGGCCGTCGACTCGCCTCAGTCGCGATGACCTCTGGGGCACGCGCATCCAGCCTTCGGACGACGAGCCCGGCTTCAAGGTCCAGATCCGGAAGGGGAAGAAGAAGAAGGAGAAGAAGACGTGGTTCGAGGGCACCGAGGCGCTCCGCTTTGCCGGGGCAATCCTCCCCGGGATGAACAACACCGGGGGAACGAAGCAGACCGTTCAGCGGGCGGTGGACCGGATCGAAGCCGCGGGGCACCCCGAACGCTTTTTGGTCGACCTCGCCGGGCTGAACCTCTACCACGCCAAGTCCGGCGAGCCGGGCTACATCAGCAAGATGCCCGGCCAGACCAGACTGGCCGTCGAAATGGCGCTCCACGAAGAGCAGGAACGACGCGCGCTGGAGGGAGAATTGTGGCTGTTGGAGCGCGCCTGGAAG
>JAPOOQ010000439.1 GCA_026713345.1 Gemmatimonadota bacterium
CCACCAGCACCGTCTCCACCCCGAGTTCGTCGGTCTCGATGAAGGCTGCCAGTCCGTCCGGGCCGAAGGCGTCCGGGATCCGGATCGAGCCGGTGGGGTAGCTGCCGAGGTAGCGTCCGTCGGCCGTCAGCACGTCGATGGGACCCTCGCTGTCGGGCCGGTCGCCGCGGCGCTGCACCCAGATGCGCCCGTCCCAGGTCGCTGCCAGGCCGCGTATCACCGGAACCTCCGGGAAGAACTGAAGATTCTCGATGCGCTCCCGCCGATCGCGTCTGCTTTGCTCGGGATCGGATGTCACAACCTGCCCATTGATGATTCCGCGGAACTGCCCCCCCAGTTCGTCGTCCGGAGTGTCCTCCAGCTCTTTCAGGCGACGGTCCTTCTCGGCTCTGATCAAGCGCTCGGTCATCAGCTCCGGAGGGATGGGCCGGGTCAGGATATGCGAGACGCCGCTCCCCGGCCGGGCAATCTGGACGGCATACGCCGTGGAGTCCGAAAACGCAACGGACCCGTCGTGAAGCACACCCCAATGCACGTCGGGACTCAGGGTGTACGAGTCTACCATCCCCGCGCTGAGTGTGATGCCGGGAGCAATGGGAACCTCGGATCCGCCCCTTGGCGGCGGCTTCGGAGGCAGCCACCCGGCGGCGACGGTATCGCGCTCGACCTCGTCACCCGTCAGTACGACGCGCTCGATCGGTCGCGAAATCGTCTCAACCAACCCCGCCCCGGCGCCCCCACGGCTGGAAATCGAGATGGACGAGCGTGCCCCCCCGGTTGGCATCGTGATCAGAGCGTCGGCGCCGCGCTGGGGCAGGTGGGGGCCCGCAGTCGTGATGGACGGATCTCCTCCCATCCGGACCATGCGCTCGAAGACCCCGTCCGTGCCGAAGACCTGATAGGCGCGATGCCCCAGGTCGGCCACGACCACGCGCCCATCCTCCAGCACGGCCATTTCGGCCGCGTTGCGAAACTCGCCCGGGCCGTCGCCCTGCCGACCGATCTCGTGGAGCAGCGTGCCCCCCGGATCCACGACGAAGATCCGGTCGATCTGACTGTCGAAGATGTACACCCGTCCGGCGCCGTCGAAGGCCACGGATCGAATGGAACCGAACTGCTCCCACTCCTCGCCGGCGAGCGTGCCCAGCCGGAAGAGTTCCTGGTGGGCGGGCTCGAGCCAGCGGTCCTCGGCGGGCAGCTCGACGATCTCCTGGGCGCTTGCCGGTGCCGCGGGAATCGCGACAGCGGCGGCCAGGAGGATTGCGGCGGCGGACACTCTCTTCGGGGTCGCCGACGCCCACTCCTTCGCGCGCAATCGCAGCCCGGCCGCCGCGCACACCATGGCGCCACCCCAGGACCAAATCGCCGAAGTGAAGACAAAGGCGGGCAGCACCCTCCAGCCCTCGCTGAAAACGGCGTACCCTGCGGCCGCGGCCATCAACCCGAGGACAAGGCCACCCGCGCACCCAAGGAGCCACCGCAGCCAGCGCGCGCGGGAGATTCGCCCACTCCAGAGCGACGAAACGGTCATCAGCATTGCCAGATGGACCGGAAGGAGAATGATGGCCTCCGGATCGAGGAATAGTTGATGCCCGTACAACACATCCACCACGCCGAACCACTTTATCGCGAACACCGGCAGGAACCACGCCGCCACGTACGCGGCCCACCCCGCAACCAGCCACCGCCGCCACCGCGGCTTCCCCGCCTTCGCGAACTCCTTCTCCAGCGCCGCCGCCTCGCCCAGCTCCTGCCGCGCGATCGCGAACGCGCG
>JAPOOQ010000440.1 GCA_026713345.1 Gemmatimonadota bacterium
CGATGGGGCGGGGGAAGGTGGCCATGTCCTTCATCTCGCCGTCCTGCGCGAGGAGGGGGGCGGGGGCGAGGAGGAGGGGAGCTGGCAGGAGGACCAGCGTGAATGCACGGGCCACGATTCGTCGTATCGTCATTTTGTCATCATCCTGTCGCTTTATCGGAGTTTTCTGTCAGCTCCCCATGTCGGCTGGCGCCCGGGCCCCGCCGGGGCACCCCGCTTGTCACCCCCCCTACTCCCGCAGCTTCCCCACCTGCTCCTCATCCCCCAGCACGATCACGTCGTCGCCCGGCTCGAGGACCGTGTCGCCCGGCGGATTGAGCAGCACCCCGTCGGGCGGCGTGCCGTGCTTGCGGATCGCGACGACCAGCAGGCCGGTCTCGTCCAGAATCCGCGCGCCGGCCAGGGTGCTCCCGGCGACCTGGGAACCGGCACCCACTGTCGCGTGGTCCAGATGCCGTGACAGATGGCTGCCGGGAGCGGTGACGTCCAGGAACGACGCAACGGCTGGCCGCACCAGCACGGACGCCACCCAGACCGCGCCGGCCACGTTCGGGCTCACCACATGGTCGGCCCCAGCGCGGCGGATCTTGTCGATCGTGCGCTCCCCCTCGGCTCTGGTGACGATGACCAGATCGGGGTTGAGGTGTCGGGCGGAGAGACAGACGTAGAGGTTGTCGGTGTCCGCGGAAAGGCAGGAGACCAGACCCTTGGCGCGCTTGATTCCGGCTTCCTCCAGCACGCGGTCCCGGGTCGCGTCGTCCTCGAGGACACGAACGTCGGGCAATACTCTGCGCAGCGCCCGGATCGCCTCTTCGTCACGCTCGATCAGCACGAACGCCTGACGCGCGTCGTGGAGCTCGTGCACGACCTGGACGCCCATCCTGCCGCCCCCGCACACGATCACATGGTCCTTCATGCGCGAAACCTCCTTCAGTGTCTTGCGTCGCTTGTACTGGTTGCCGAGGTCCATCCGGACCATCGCCGCGGTGATCAGCGCGAACCACGCCGCCAGCCCCGTCAGGCCCCCGGCCAGCACGAAGATAGTCCAGTAGCGGCCCGCCTGGCTGACGGGGTGGACTTCGTGGTAACCGACGGCCGTGATGGTGATCACCGTCATGTAGAACGAGTCGGCCCAGTTCCAGCCCTCGATCCAGCGGTATCCGACCGCGCCGACCAGCGTGAGGGCGACGAAGAAGAACACGATCATCCGCACCTGCGAGCCGCGGAAGATCATGGGCGGGGGGCCGGCGCGATCGAGGTGGGTTTCGTCATTGCTGCGGCTGCGCGCGGTGGGTGGGGGGTGGGTCGTCGGCGTTCAGGATGACGACCCGGCACCGCGATTGCAACGCCCGGTCGCCGCGGTTGCCCCACCGCAACGGCTGGCAGCCCGTGGAATAAGTCCCCGCTGCATTCGGCCGGTGATGCATCCGGGCTGGGCCGCGGTGCTCACGCGCTCGCAATGTCAAGAGAGCTTTACCAAGTGTCATGTTTGCTTTACTCATCCGCTTCCTCGAAGCACCGCTCTACGTTGCTCCTCCTCGCAATAGCGCTGCTATTCCTCGTCGTCGCGCCTTGCCAGCCCGGCGCCTCACCGCCCTCGGTGCGACGCGGGGATTATCCAAGGGCTGCTAGATTACGGTGTCACGAGGCAAGACGAGGGCTCCAACCCCCAATCCCGATGCGCGAACTGGTCCGCACACTCATCGAACGCCGCGTTCCCCACACCCTGGCGATCTACGCGGGGGCATCCTGGGCGCTCATCGAGTTCGTCGCCTTCGCTGTCGACGAATTCCTGCTTTCGCCACACCTGACGAGGGTCGTGCTGGCCGGGCTGCTCATGCTTCTGCCCACCGTCTTCATGCTCGCCTGGTTCCACGGCAAGCCGGGGAAGGACCGGGACGAGATGACCCGAACGGAGAAGATCGGGATCCCGGCCAACCTCCTGGTCTGTGCCATCGCATTGTGGGTGCTCTTCGGCGACGCGGATCTGGGCTCCGCGACGACCACGATCACGATGGAGACGGAGAGCGGCGAGACCGTGGCCCATGAGTACATCAAGCCAGAGTTCCGCAAGCGGACCGCCCTCTTTCCGCTGGAGTACGGCGACGGGTTGGGCGAGGAAGAGGCGTGGATCGCCTACGCCGTCCCGCTGGCGATCGAATACGACCTGATGACGGAGGACTTCCTGTTGCCGATCTCGCCCCGCACGCTGTCCTGGCGACTGATGCAGCGCGGATATCCCGACCTGCGCGGAGCCCCGCTGTCACTCAAGCGCGAGATCGCGCGCGAGCGCTCCGCCGAATTCGTGGCCGTGGGCGAGATCGACAGGGTGGACAACCGCTACCGGGTCGCGCTGACGGTGCACGAGGCGAATTCCGGATCGGTCGTCGGCCGGACCGTTCACGAGGGAAGCGACCTCCTCGCGCTCGTCGACGAGATGTCCGAGGCAGTGAAGGCTGCCCTTGAAATCCCTGCTCGCGAGGGAATCGAGGACCTCCCGGTTCACCAGCTGCTGACCGAGGACACGGCAGCTCTGGAAGAATTCGTCAAGGGGATTGTGTTGGTGGATGGGATGGATGGGGAAGCCGGAATCGAGCACTTCAAGACTGCGACGGCTCTTGATCCCACCTTCACGACCGCGTACCTGGAGTTGTCCCGGTGGCTGATCTTCTGGGACCGGCCGGAGGAAGCAATGGCGGCGATTCGGGCGGCGATGGAAAACCTCCACCGGCTCCCGGAACGCGCCCGCTTTCAGGTACGGACCGAGTACTACCTGCTGACCGGCGAGACGGACAGGGTTGCGGCCGTCCTGGAGATGTGGCTCGAGCTGTATCCCGAAGACCTTAACGCGCTGGATAGCAAGTGGCGCATGCAGCACCAGCAGGGGGACACGGAGGGGGCGGTGGCCACGCTCACCGAAATGCACCGCCTCAATCCCGGGGACGGTTTCCGCCTCCGGCTGTTGGCCCAGTTCCGGGAAGAGCTGGGGCTATACGAAGAGGCTGCGGCGGCCCTCGTGGAATACGTGGATCGATTCCCGGAAGACGATTTTGGCGTAATGCAGCTGGCCGACTTCCAGCGGCGGCGCGGCGAACACGATGCGGCGCGCGACAATCTGGCCAGGGCCGTGCTGCTCCGTCCCCTGTCGGAGGGACCCGCCTGGGATCTCGCCGTACTCGACCTCGAGACCGGGCGGTTCGACGACGCCCGCAGCGGGTTCGAACGGTTGCGCGAACAGGCTCGCACGCAGCTGGAGAGAACCGAGGCGCTGTTGGGGCTCAAGCGCTATTACCACTTTCGCGGGGAGCTGGAAGCCGCGATCGGGACCGCGCAAACGTGGCTCGACGAGGATGGGCGTTCTGCACCTGCGACACCGATCGAGGGAATCCTCTTCGAGGACATCCTGCTTTACCTCGATGCGGGCCGGGTCGGCGACGCGGCCCGCCTCCTGGAGCAACTGGATGCATCCGATCCGCGGGCGAGGGACAATAATCTGGTCACACGCGCGAGGATCCACCTCGCGCTCGAGTCCCGGGGTGTCGAGGCAGCGTTCGAGGCGCACGAGCGAGCGGTCGAGGCGGCAGAAGCAGGTGGGTACGTGGAACCGCCGATGTTGCTCACTGCGGATCTGGGGATGATCCAGGAGCGGGCCGGAGACTACGCCGCCGCAGCCGACAGTTACCGTGCGGCCCTCGACCTTCTGGCTGACTCCAGCCCCCTGGCCTGGCGCGCGCAGCGGGTCAACATCCACCTGGGCGCCGGGCGCGCGCTCCGGAAAGCCGGGCGTTTTGATCAATCCGAGGCGGAACTGCGCCAGGTGCTCTTCCACATACCCGCGCATCCGCACGCTCACCTTGAGCTGGCGCTGCTGCTGGATGCGAAGGGGGACACGCCCGGCGCCATCGAACACCTGCGGACCGCGCTTGCGGCCTGGGAGAACGCCGACGAGTCGTACGAGCCCGCTCAGGAGGCCCGCAGCAAGCTGGCGGAGCTGACCGGCTGACCGGATCCGGCGTTCGTGCGTCGGCATTCGACCACGCAACAAGTCTGGCGCACGGAATCACATTGCCCGCCATCCGGCCCGCGGACTATATTGCGCCCGTTGGACTTTGCGCACCCTTGGCTGACCGGCGGAAACCGTTGATGCCCAAACTTGTCCGCACTCTCTTTGAACGCCGCATCCCCCACATCCTGGCACTCTATGTGGGCGCCTCATGGGGCATCATCGAGTTCGTCAACTTCGCCGTGGACGAATTCCTGCTCTCCCCGCACTGGACCAGGGTTGCGCTGGTCGCGGTCCTCCTGCTTCTGCCCACCGTCTTCATGCTCGCCTGGTTCCACGGCAAGCCGGGAAAGGACGCGGACGAGATGCCCCGCGCCGAGAAGATCGGGATCCCGGTCAACCTGGTGCTCTGTGCGGGGGTGTTGTGGCTGCTTTTCGGCGGCGAGGATCTCGGCGCCGCGACCACTTCCGTCACGGTCGAGACCGAAGATGGCGAACTCGTCGAGCGGGAGGTCGCCAAGGCCGAATTCCGCAAGCGCACCATCCTTTTCCCCCTGGACCTCGGTGACGGGCTCGGGGAGGACGAGTCCTGGCTGGCGTACGCGGTCCCGGGGGCGATCGAATACGACCTGAGCCCCGACGAGTTCTTCGAACCGATCCCCGCCTTTGTCCTGCGGGACCGCCTGGAGGGGCTGGGATTCCCCGACCTGCTCGGCGTCCCCACGGCGCTGAAACGGGAGCTCTCCGACGAGGTATTCGCCGAATTCTTCGGAGCGGGAGAGATCGAGCGCGTCGATGGCCGCTACCGGATCACCTTGCGCCTGCACGAGGTGGGAGACGGCTCCGTCGCAGGAGAGATCGTGCAGGAGGGGACGGACCTCCTGACGCTCGTCGACGAGATGTCGGTCCCGATCAAGAACGTCCTGGGGATCCCGGAGCGCGAGGGGATCGAGGACCTGCCGGTTCGCGACTGGCTTTCCGAGGACTTCGAAGCCGTGGCCGAGTACTACAGGGGCACGGCCGCGATGTTCGTCGACCAGGATCTGGACGGAGGAATCCGGCTTCTGACTTCCGCGACGACCCGGGATCCCACGTTTACGGCAGCGCAGTTCACACGATACCTGCTGTTGTTGAACGCCAGCCGGCTCGAGGAGGCCATGATCCCGCTCCAGACATCCATGGCGAACCTCTACCGGCTTCCGGAACGGCACCGCTTCATCGTGAAGGCCGAGTACTACTTCCTGGCGCAGGACGTGGCCAAGGCGGCCGCGGTCGTGGAGATGTGGGTGGAACTCCATCCGAACGACGCGCAGGCGCTCAGGTACCGGCTGATCGTGCAGCAGGGAAGGGGCGATTCGGAGGGTATGCTGGCGACCCTGACCGCGCTTCGCGGCCTCGATCCCCGGGACGGCAGCGTTCTCCTCCAGATCGCCGGTGTGCAGGAAGAGCTGGGGGACAATAACGCTGCGCTCGGCGCGCTTGCCGAGTACGTCGACGCCTTCCCCGAGGACGAAACCGGATACGTCCGTCTGGCCAGTCTGGAGCGCCGGCTTGGCCGACACGCCGATGCCCGCGAAAGTCTGGAGCGGGCCATCCTCATCAACCCGCTGTCGTCGCGGGTCACGGCGGCGCTCGCGGTGCTCGACCTCTACGCAGGGAACTTCGCCGAGGCGCGGGCCGGGTACGAACGCGCGCTCGAATTGGCGCGCACTTCGGCCGAACGGGCCCAGGTGCTCGATGGGCTCAAGGGCTATCACGTCTTCCGCGGAGAAGTCGGCGAGGCGATCCGCGCCGCGAACGCGTGGGTCGAAGAGGCGTCCAGCTACATGAGTCCGATCGTGCTCGCCCAGGAGCGAATCGGCGATCTATACATCTACAACGCCGCGGGCAGGGAGGTTGCCGCCGGATTTCTGGACGAAATGAAAGCACAGATTCCGGCGCCACTGGACGACTACCTGATGCCGTACCTGGAGAGCTCGGCGTTCGCCGAGTGGGGGGACCTCGAAGCCGCGCGGGAGGCCCACGGTCGAGCAGTCGAAATGGCGGAAGCGATGCAGTTCGGCCAGATCCTGGAGGATCTCCAGCGAATCCGCGCGCGGATCGACGAGCTTGCCGGTGACTACGAGTCGGCCATCGACGGCTACCGGGCGGCCCTGGGGGCTGATCCCGGCGTCCGTCTCCGGCGGGCGCTCGGGCGTACGTTGTACAAGGCGGGCCGGATGGACGAAGCCGAAGCCGAGCTGCGGGAAGCGCTGGTGCCGGTTCCCGCAAACCCGAGCACGCGCTTCGAACTCGCCCTGGTGCTGGAGGCGAAGGGGGACATGGAGGGCGCTGTCGAACACCTGCGGACCGCCCTCGCCGCGTGGGAGAGTGCCGACGAGGACTATGGGCCGGCCGCGTCAGCGCGAGCGAAGCTGGAGGAGTTGGGCGGGTAGGGGCCCGGCGCGCACCCGGGCCTGCGCGCGAGCCGGCGAACTACCCTTTCACCAACCCGTACCGCACTATGTAGGACACATCGAATTCGTCGTATTCGACGCCCCACACCGCGTCCGAGCCGATCAGCATCACCCGCAGTCCGGTGGGGGTCAGGGCCCGCGCTACGGGGGTGCCGCCCGCATCGAGGACCCACCATTCGTTCAGCGTTTCGCCCGTCTCCGATTCGACCGGGTCGAACCGTCGCAGCCAGACGCTGCCGTCCTGTCCAACGATCATCTCGACCACCGGCGGGACGTATTCCGGCGCGTAGGTCGCCTCCCGGATGGTCCTCTCGTAGGCCGTCCTCGTGGAGCCTTCGAATTCCCACGGTTCCGCGCGCTGGGCCCGATCATGTGCGTGTCCGTCGGTCCGCTCGGAAGGGAGCGGCACGGGTTCGTAGGGCACCTTCCCCGCAAATAGCGTGTCCCCGTCGAAGTCGATCCGCGCAACCGTCACGGTGGCGTCCCCTTCTCCCGTCCAGGCGCGGCGGTGCAGAGCCGTCAGGCCATGTTCCGAGACCGTCGACAGTACGTGGTCTCCGAAGGGCTGGTAGCCGAAACCCGCCCCCATCGCGTGAGGTATGACCCGAACATCGCGGGGTTCATGCGGGTTCATCCAGACGACGGAGAGCGGGTTGCCCTCGGCGTCCATGCGAACGACCGGGGTCTCGGTCACCTGTCCGTCTGCGATTTTCCACAACGCCGCGGGCGTGCGCTGCAGGATGGATCCGTCGCGCAGCGGGACAAGGGGCGAAGTGAAATTAACGTCCCGGAGGTCCAGGTTGGCGCCGGACGCTCCCGATCCGAGAAACGTTCCGCCGGCATCGAAGTAGCTGATGCGAAGTCTGCCGATGTCGGCGACCCACAGCGTGTCCCCGAAGAACCCCATGCTCGATGGTCTGCTGAATTCGCCCGGCCCCTCGCCGCGGCTCCCGAACGAACCGGCCGGCTTCCCGTCGGGAGTCCACCACCGGATCAACGCTTCGCGCGAATGGAGCGAGTAGAGCTGGCCTCCGGGGCCTGTCGCCAGCTTGCTGACCCCGACGAAGGCGTAGTCCGGGTCGTCGATCGAACCGATCCTGACCTCCGGTCCCTCGGTGGTCCATGTGGTCGGGAAGGCGACTTCGCGCGGCGAGTCCGTGTCCTCACCGCAGGATGCCGCCAGCAGCGCCGCCAGAAACAGCCCGGGCAACACTGTACGGGGCCGGTTGTTGCGGCCGGAACGTGCAATGGTGATCATAATGAACATATCCGTGGCTATCGTGGCCTTTTCGCCTCTCACGCTTGTCCGCCGCTCAAGCTTGGCGGGTGCGATCGGTAAACAGAACATGACAATTGGTAACCTTCTCTTTACACCATGGCCGACTGACCGCAGGGTTTGGGGACGCACCGCCGGTCTTGCCTACTCTCTGGTACCCATGATCGCCTGTCTTGTTCTGCCCGCACAAGCCTCGGCCCAGGGCCGGATCGAGGGCACTATCCGGGCCGCGGCCACCGGGCAGCCGCTTCCGGGCGCCCAGGTCGACATCCCCGAACTCTCCTTGGGCGGGATCACCGGGCCGGCCGGCCACTATGAGGTGGGCGGCATTCCGGTCGGCAGCCACACGGTGAGGATCACGCTGATCGGCTACACCAGGGAGACCCGCGAGATCACCATCGCCGAGGGGGAAACGCTGCATCTCGACATTGAGCTCAACCAGACCGCCGTGGCGCTGGAAGGCCTCGTGACGATCGGCAGCCGGTCCCGCCCCCGCACCGCCACCCAGTCCGCGGTGCCGATCGACGCGATCACGGGGCGGGACTTCATCGAGCAGGGAGACACCGACGTGAGCGACCTGCTGCGCACCGTCGTGCCCTCCTTCAACGTGAATCCCCAGGCGGTGGGGGACGCGGCCCGGATCGTGCGGCCCGCCAGCCTGCGCGGCCTCGCCCCCGACCACACGCTGGTGCTCGTCAACGGGAAGCGGCGCCACCGGGCGTCGATCATCATGTGGATCGGCGGGGGGTTCGCCGACGGCGCGCAGGGGCCCGACATCTCCACGATCCCCGCGATCGCGCTCCGCCAGGTGGAGATCCTGCGCGACGGCGCGTCCGCCCAGTACGGCTCCGACGCCATCGCTGGTGTCATGAACCTCACGCTGAAGGACGCGCGCTCGGGCGGCAGCATCGAGGTCCGCACCGGCAGCTTCTATGAGGGCGACGGCGAATCGTACACCGTGTCCGGCAACATCGGGCTGCCGCTGGGGCGGAGCGGCTTCGCCAACCTGAGCGCCGAGTACGGAGCGGCGAATCCGACCAGCCGCAGCGTGCAGCGCGACGACGCGGCGGCGCTCATCGCGGCGGGCAACACGCATGTGCGCGACCCGGCCCAGATCTGGGGCGCGCACAAAGTCGACAACGACCTCAAGCTGTGGGGCAACTTCGGCCAGTTCTTCGGCGACGGTCTCCGGCTCTGCGGCCACGCACACTCCACGAGCGAGACGGTCACGGGCGGCTTCTTCTACCGGAATCCGAACACGCGCGCGGGGGGTTTCAGCATCGACGGTGGCCAGACGCTGCTCGTCGGCGATGTGCTGGACGCACAGGACGGCGAGCTCGACGGATCCGCGGACTGCCCGGTCGTGACGATCACCGACCACGTCCCCGACCCGGTCGCGCTCCGGCGCGTCTTCGACGACCCCAACTGCTTCACCTTCCAGGAGATGTTCCCCGGCGGCTTCACGCCCCAGTTCGGCGGGGATGCCACGGACATGTCGGTCGTCGCGGGGCTGAAGGGGCACACGCACGGTGGGCTGCTCTGGGACGTCAGCGCCGTCTTCGGCCAGAACGCGGTCGACTTCTTCATCGACAGGACGGTCAATGCTTCACTGGGCCCGGAGTCGCCCAGCTCCTTCGACCCCGGTGTGTACCAGCAGCGTGAGCTCGGCGCCAACGTAGACCTGAACTACACCGTGCACGACATGGTGACCTTGGCCGGCGGCGCCGAGTTCCGCGACGAGTACTTCGAAATCGGCCTCGGGGAGACTGCCGCGTGGGTGATCGGCCCCTTTGCCGAGCAGGGGTTCAGCGCGGGTTCGAACGGCTTCCCCGGCTTCAGCGACATCGCGGCGGGCGGGTGGCACCGGGCCAACTACGCAGCCTATGGCGACCTGGAGGTGCGTGCCCGCGACGACCGCTGGACCTTCGGCGCCGCCGTCCGTGTCGAGGACTTCGAGGACTTCGGCACCACCGCGAACGGCAAGCTGGCCGCCCGCTACGGGCTAACGGACGCCCTGGCGGTGCGGGGGAGTGTAAGCACCGGCTTCCGGGCTCCCACCCCGGGGCAGCAGAACGCCTTCAACGTCTCCACGCAGTTTGCTCCCGACCGCCGCGAACTCGTCAACAACGGCACGATCCCGTCGACCTCGGAGGTGGCCGCGATCAAGGGCGGCAAGGCGCTCGACGCCGAGACTTCCGTAAACGCCAGCTTCGGCCTGGTCTTCGACGCCGACCCGTTCACCCTCTCCGCCGACTATTTCCGCATCGACCTGTCGGACCGCCTGGCGCTCAGCCGGACCTTCGCACTGAACCCCGATGAAGCGGCGCGCCTCGTCGCGGAAGGAATCACGAGCGCCGGCAACCTCGCGAACTTCAGGTTCTTCACGAACGATTTCGACACGCGCACGCAGGGCGTGGACGTGGTGGCGGCCTTCGTCCCGGCGGGGATGGAAGGCGACACCGAATTCAACCTGGCGTTCAACTACACGCACACGGCGGTCACCCGCCACAACCCGGACGTGCTGAGCGAGGTGCGCATCCGCCA
>JAPOOQ010000441.1 GCA_026713345.1 Gemmatimonadota bacterium
CACCTCTTCATGAAGGCGTACACCGCCAGGAGCGACAAGATCATCCGCCGCACCGTGATCCTCTTCCCCACCTTCCAGCTCTTTCTGATCCCGGTCTTCCTGATCGGCTTCGCGGGCGTCCTCTTCCCGGAGTCGCCCGACCAGCCGGACTTCATCCTCCCCTTCCTGGTCCTCAGGTCCGAGTTGCCGGCCCTGGTTGTCGGGCTGTTCTGTGCCGGAGCGCTATCGGCGTCGATGTCCACGGGGGACGCCCTCCTGCACGGGGCGGCCTCGGTCGTGGTGGAGGACGGCGTGCAGCCCCTGAAGCCGCTCTCCGACCGCGCCCAGCGCACTCTGATGAGGGTTCTTGTCCTCGTCGTGGGAGGGCTCGCCTACATGTCGGCGCTTTATGAGGGCTTCTCCCTGGTCGACCTCCTGCTCGCCTCATACGGGATCATCTGCCAGTTCATGCCCTCGATGGTGGCGGCCCTGTACTGGAGACGGGCGACGACCGCGGGAGTCCTGTGCGGCCTGATCGCCGGCTCGGCGGTCTCCGTCTTCTTCTTCCTCTTCCCGGAGCTGAAACCGCTCGGCATGCATGAAGGCATTCTGGGGCTGGTCGTGCACCTGCCCGTGCTGATCGCAGTCAGTCTGCGCGGCACGCCGCAGGACAGCGACCACGTGGACGGCTACCTCCGTGTCTGACCCGCACCCCGACCGCGAGCACCTGGAGCAGCTCCGCGAGCGGATCATGGAGTGCGACCGGGAGCTGGTCGCGATCATCCGGCGGCGGGTGGAGCTGGTGCGCGAGATCGGCGCCCTGAAAGCCAGCATTGGGGTCCCGGTGACGGACCCGCGCCGCGAGGCCCGGGTCGTGCGGCGGGCGGCGGCGCTGGCGCGGGAGGCGGGACTGGACGAGGAGCTGATCCGGAACCTAATCTGGAGCATCATGTCCGCCGCGCGATCCCAGCAGTACACTCCGGCCGAGCAGGAAGCGGAGGATTCGGCGGGTTAAAAAAAGGAAGCCCCCGGCGGGCAGCACACTACCCGCGCGGGGGCTTCGTCTCGCTGGCGATCCGGGAAGCTCCGTTTCGGTGCCGCCATGTGCGACGGCCGGTTTCCCTTCTCTTTTCTCCCGTCCGGCGTTTCCACCGTCCAGGCACCCCGGCTCGCCGGGGCCATCGGCTGCATCCAGCGACCTCGCAGCCATCGCGGTTTCCTCCGAACTCGGAACCGCGCTCGCTTCAGACTCCGTTTCCGGCGCCCTCGGCGCTGAGGCCTTGGCTCGTTCCCTCTCGGGGTTTCCCCCTCCAGGGCCTCGCCTCCGCCTCCCGCCTGCTTCCGCTCCGTTTCCTTTCGGCTCCGTCCCTTCCGCTGGCGGATAGATACGTTAACACCTGAAGTCGGGAAGCGCAACCCTTTTCTTGGCCGAAAGGCTCCGAAACCCGCTGAAATGGCCCCTGAGACCCCAAAATCCGGTAAATCGGGCCGAAACAGCACCCCCGAGCACCAACTTTGCGCCCCCGTCGGCCCGGGAACTCCCCCGTTGCACCCCCGGCGCGTCTCCGTTCGGCCTGTGAACACCTCCATCGGGGCTGGACAGCACCTCCGTTGGGGGGAAAGCACTCCATCGGGACTGAAAGCACCCGCTGGACCGCTAGCGATCCTCCCCGTAGACCGAAACCACCCGCCGGCGGCGCAGGTTCTCGAAGGTGACGATCCCGTCGGCCGTGGCGAACAGGGTGTCGTCCCTGCCCCTGCCGACGTTGTTCCCAGGGGGGAACCGGGTGCCCCGCTGGCGAATCAGGATGTTGCCCGCGACGACCCGCTCACCGCCGAAGCACTTTACGCCGAGACGCTTCGCATTGGAGTCACGTCCG
>JAPOOQ010000442.1 GCA_026713345.1 Gemmatimonadota bacterium
CCGTCCTCGAGCCCCAGGCCCGCGATGTCGTCGGGGTGCACCTCCAGCGTCTCCTCCGAGAGCAGGTAGTCGATCCCGTCCGACCGTCCGGTCTGCGTGCGCGTGTGGTACTGGGGCAGCCGGCGGCCGGTGGTCAGCCACATCGGGTACTCGTCGGAGATGGTCTCTTCGGGGTCGCGGTATTTCAGCATCTTGAAGATCCCGCGGCCGTTCTCGAAGCCCTCCTCGTGCAGCCGGGGCGTCCCCGGGTGGTCCTCCTCGGGCACGGGCCACTGGTACTCGCTGCGGTCGATGCGGTCCCAGTTCAGTCCCGCGTAGATGGGTGACAGGGAGCAGAGTTCGTTGAAGACCTGCTTCGCCGACTCGAATTCGAAGCCCTTCCATCCCATCCGCCGGGCGAGCCGGGAGAGGATCCACCAGTCGGGCTTCGCTTCGCCCGGAGGCGGCACCGCGGCGCGCAGACGCTGAACACGGCGCTCGGTGTTGGTGCAGACGCCGTCGGTCTCGGCCCAGGCGGTCGCGGGGAAGACCACGTCCGCCACCTTGGCCGTCTCGGTCATGAAGATGTCGACGACGACCAGGCAGTCGAGGCTCTTCAGCGCGTGCTCGCAGTGGTGGCGGTCCGGGTCGGTGACCAGGGTGTTCTCGCCGTCGATGATCATCGCGTGGATGCCGTCGCCGCAGAGGTCCAGGGCGGTGACCTTGGTCATCCCCGTCTCCAGGTCGACCTTGCGGCCGTACGCCTTGTGGAACTTCTCCTGGTGGGCGGGATCGGTCACTTTCTGGAAGCCGGGGTAGTTGTTCGGCAGCGCGCCCGCGTCTCCCGCGCCCTGGATGTTGTTCTGGCCGCGCATGGGGTTCACGCCGGTGCCCTCGCGGCCCAGGTTGCCGGTCATGAGCGCCAGGTTGCAGAGGCTCTGGACGTTGTCGACGCCGCAGATGTGCTCGGTGATTCCGACCGTGTAGTAGATCGCGCCGCGGTCGGCGCCGCCGTACAGCATCGCCGCCTTCTCGATGTCCTCAGGGTCGCATTCGCAGATCTCGGACGCCCATTCCGGCGTATAGGACTCGACGTGCTTCATGAAGTCCTCGCCGTGGGCGGTGCGGTCGTCGATGAAGGCCTGGTCCACCAGCCCCTCGCGGGCGATCACATGCGCCATCGCCAACAGCAGCGACACGTCGGACCCGACGCGGAGGGGGAGATGCACGTCCGCGATCTCGGCCAGCCCGATTCTGCGCGGGTCCGCGACGATCATCTTCGCGCCGCGCGCGAGCGCCCGCTTCAGCCGCGTGGCCGCGACGGGGTGGCACTCGGTCATGTTGGTGCCGATGCAGAAGATCACATCCGGCTTGTCCATGTCCGCGAGCGGGTTCGACATCGCCCCTCTTCCGATTGTTGCCGCCAGACCGGCGACTGTGGGAGCGTGTCAGGCACGGCTGCAGTTGTCGATGTGATTCGTCCCCAATCCCGCCCGGATGAAGCGCTGCATCATGTAGGCGGCTTCGTGGGGCGCGCGTCCGGAGGCGATCCCGTAGATGGCGCGGCGGCCGTGGTCCTTCACGACCTTGCTCAGCTTGCCCGCGGCGAAGTCCAGCGCCTCGTCCCAGGAAGCGGGGCGGAGCTCGCCGGACTTCTCTTCGCGGATGAACGGGGTGGCCAGGCGGTCGGGGTGGCCCACGAAGTCGAAGGCGAACTGGCCCTTTACGCAGAGCGCGCCCTCGTTGGCGGGGCCGTCCATTGCGGGGAGGACGCCGACCAGTTTTTCGCCGCGCGTCATCACGTCGACCGAGCAGCCCACGCCGCAGTAGGGGCAGATCGTGCGGGTCGTCTTCGTTTCGCCGGGGACTTCCCGGTTCGCCAGCGCCTTGAGGTCGCCGAGCGCGCCGGTGGGGCAGGTCTGGATGCACTGTCCGCAGAAGGTGCACGCGGAATCCTTCAGCAGGCCGCCGAACTCGGTGGTGATCTGCGTGTCGAAGCCCCGGTTCATGATCGAGATCGCGTAGTCGCCCTCCTGCTCGGCGCAGACGCGCACGCAGCGGTAGCAGGAGATGCAGTTGTCGTAGTCGCGCTTGATGAAGGGGTTGTCGTCGTCGTCGCGGCTCTTGCCCGAGAGAGCGCCCTCGAAGCGGCCGGTGCGGGCGTCGTAGCGGTCGAGCAGGTCGGCCATCTCCTGTGACGCGTAGCCGTGCATGGGGTCGACGTCGGTGTCGCGGTTCTCCGACGCGACCATCTCCATGAGGATGCGGCGCTGGACTTCGAGGGCGGCGGAGCGGGTGCGCACGCGCATCCCGGGCTCGGCCTTCGTGGTGCACGAGGCGACCGGGTTGCGCGCGCCCTCCAGCTCGACCACGCAGAGGCGGCAGCCGCCGAAGGGCTCCAGGCGGGGGTCGTAGCAGAGGGTCGGGATTTCCTTGCGGTGCCGCTCGGTGACTTCGTAGACCGTCTCGCCACGCGTGAATGCGACCTTCTCGCCGTCCAGCGTCATGGTGAGCTGGACGCCCCTGCCGTTCGTTGAGGGAGCTCCGTTCCTCTTCATCGTCATCAGCCTTTCTCAACATGCGCCCGGATCCGGTCGGGAAAGTACCGGATCAGGCTCTCCGTCAATAGTGGGGCCGCCTGGCCCAGACCGCACGCGCTGGTCTTCTTCATGACTTCATTCAGGTCGACCACTTCATCCACCCACGCGTCCACGCTGCCGGGACCCTTGCCCTTTAGGCGCTCCACCAGACGCTGCGTCCCGATCCGGCAGGGGAAGCACTTCCCGCACGACTCCTCCGCGAAGAACTCCATCGACTCGCGGGTCACGGCGATCATGTCGCGGGAGTCGTCGAAGACCATGATCCCGCCCGCGCCCAGGAAGCTGCCCTTCGACCGGATCGAGGGCTCGTCCAGGGTGACGTCGAGGTCGGCGCCGGCCAGGAAGCCGCCCGACAGGCCCGCCATGGTGACGGCCTGGATGGTGCGTCCGCGCGGGGGTCCTCCCGCCCAATCGTGCAGCAGCTCGCCCAGCGGCAGCCCGATGGGGACTTCGTAGTTGCCGGGCCGCGCGATGTCGCCCGAAAGGCTGATCACCTTGGTGCCGGAGTGGTCGCCGCGCCCGAGACCCCGGTACCACTGTGCGCCGTGCACGATGATCGGGGGCGCCGAGGCCAGCGTTTCGACGTTGTTCACGACGGTGGGCAGGTTCTCGTAGCCGTGCGTGACGGGGAAGGGGGGGCGGTTGCGGGGGAACGGGTGTTTCCCTTCCAGCGAATTCAACAGCGACGTCTCTTCGCCGCAGATGTAGGCGCCGGCACCGCGCCGCACCATGAGATGGAAGGCGAAGTCCGTGCCCAGAATCCCGTCCCCCAACCACCCCGCCGCCTCCGCCTCCGCGATCGCGCCTTCGAGAATGTCGAACGTCTCCGGGTACTCGTAGCGCAGGTAGATGAAACCCCGCTCGGCCCCCGTCGCGTACGCCGCGAGCGCCATCCCCTCGATCGTCCCGTGGGGGTCGTGGTCCATCAGCACCCGGTCCTTGAAGCAGCCGGGCTCGCCCTCGTCGGCGTTGCACACGATCGACTTCGGCTCCCCCGGCGCGTCCGCCACCGCCCGCCACTTCCGCCCCGTGGGGAACCCCGCCCCCCCGCGCCCCGCCAGCCCGCTGGCGTCCAGCACATCGATTACCTCCACCGGCGTCATCCCGGTGACCGCCCGCTCCAGCGCCTCGTAGCCGCCCTGGCTCCGGTACCCGGCGAGCGTCGCCCGCCCGGCCAGCCGAATCCCCGCGAAGACGCACTCCTCGATCCCGCCCGGGGACGCCGCCGGCAGCGGCGACGGCTCGCTGGTGAGCGTCCCGGCCGTGGCCCCGGTCAGCACCGTCCCGCCATGAATCACCGGGACCGGCTCGTCGCAGCGGCCCGGACACGGCATCGGCATCGGCTCGTGGCCGGCGGCGCGCAGGCTCGCCACAAGCACATCCGCCCCGCGCATGCTGCACACCGGACCGGTACAGACCCGGGGCCGGTCCAGACCGCCATCCTCCCGC
>JAPOOQ010000443.1 GCA_026713345.1 Gemmatimonadota bacterium
ATGATGGGCCGTGCGGCCCGTTCCCGCACGGATCTGTGCGCGGCAACTGAAGCCGTTGGCGATGACGGCGTCGTCCGGGGCCGCGGCGCGCACGGCGGGGAAGAGGGCGAGTTCGCCCATCGCGCGGGAGGTGCGCAGGTGTTTCGCGGTGTAGCCGAAGGAGCCGGCCATTCCGCAGCAGCTCGACTCGATGAGGGTTGCGGGCGCACCGGTCAGGGAGTGCAGGGCGTCGGCGGTGGCGGAGGCGGTGCCGGCGGCCTTCTGGTGGCAGTGGCCATGGATGTGGGTGGTGGGCATCGCGGCCCGCGGTGTTTGTGGGCTGGCGGCCTGCTCGGGGGCCGGCGCCGCGAGGAACTCGTCGATGAGGACCGCCTGCCGGGCGACCGCGCGGGCGTCTTCGCCGGGGCAGAGGGTGAGGGCTTCGTCGCGCAGGGTCAGGAGGCAGGAGGGTTCGAGGCCCACGATGGGCAGCCCCTGCCGGGCGAGCGGGGCGAGGGCGGTGATGGTGCGCCGCAGCTCGGCGCGGGCCTGGTCGAGGAGCCCCGCGCTGATGTAGGTGCGGCCGCAGCAGAGAGGTCGCTCCCGGGTGGGGAGGGGGCGGGGGGCGGCGGGATGGAAGCCGAGTCGGTGAAGGACGTTCACAGCCGCGCGAGGCACATCCGTGTCAAAATACCGGGTGAATGTGTCAACAAACAGGATGACGTAGTGCTTGTCAACTGATATGTCAGTGCCACTTGATTGATGTCTTGACAGATTGTGGGGTGAATTTGACAAATGACCCTCCACGGAACCCTCTGCCCTCGGCGGCGGTGTCAACTCCGCGTCGCAAAACGGGTCTCGGGCCCAATAAGGCAACTCCTGCGTGGCGGCGATTCCGAGCGCACGTTCGCCCAGCCAGGCCAGCGTCCGGCTCCGGTTGCGCAGGTTGAGCAGCCAGCCGGTCCGGCTCGCGGCGGGCGCGGCCCTGGGCAGCGAGGCGAAGAGCCGTTCCCGCAGGGGAGCGCCTCGTTGCCGGTTCCGGTGGTGGAGGACTTCGGCCTTCATCGCGGCCATGTCCACGCCCACCGGGCACTCGCGCTTGCAGGCCTTGCAGCCCACGCAGAGCTCGAGGACCTCGGCGACCTCATCCCCCAACAACCCCTCCGGCCCCAGCTGCCCGGTCAGCGCCAGTCGGAGGACGTTGGCGCGGCCCCGCGTCGTATCCGCTTCTTCGCGGGTCACGCGGTAGGACGGGCACATCACGTCCGGGTCCATCTTGCGGCAGGCGCCGTTGTTGTTGCATGCCTCGACGGCGCGGGTGAAGCCGCCCTGCCAGGACCAATCCATCGCGACCGGCAGGGGCCTCGGGTCGTACCCCGGCCCATAGCGGAAGAGCTCGCGGTCGTCCATCCGGGGCGCGGCCACGATCTTCCCCGGGTTCATCATCCCGGCGGGGTCGAAGACCTCCTTCACTTCGCCGAAGGCGCGGGCCAGCCGTCCCCCGAGCAGGGGCTCGATGAACTCCGAGCGCAGGATACCGTCCCCGTGCTCGCCCGACCACGACCCGCCCAGCCGCACCGCCTCCCGGAGCACCTCTTCCGCGACGTCGCGGAAGGTCGCGATGTCGCCCGCGTCCTTCATGTTCAGCGACGGCCGCACGTGCAAGCACCCCACCGAGGCGTGCGCGTACCAGGTGGCGCTGGTGCCGTGCCGCGCGAAGATCTCCTCGACCGACGCGCCGAACTCGGCCAGCGCGGGGAGCGGTATCGCACAATCCTCCACGATCGAGACCGGCTTCCGCTCGCCCTTCATGGACATCACGATGGACAGCCCCGCGCGCCGCACCGCCCAGATCGCCGCCTGCGCGGCAGGGTCCTCGGCGCGCCGCACCGCCCGGCCGCCCGCACCCCCCACCACCTCCTCAAGCCGCGTCAGCTTCGCCCGCAGCGACCCGTCCTCGTCCCCCGCGAACTCGACCAGCAGCACCGAGTGCGCCGACGCGGGGATCAGCTCCTCGACCGCGGAGCGGAACTGCGCGTTCTCGCGGGCGAGCGCGGTCAGCGAGTCGTCCATCAACTCGACCGCGTGGGGCTCCAGCGTGACGATGTGCTGCACGGCGTCGAGCGCGTCCGGCAGCGACGGGAAGCAGCAGAGCCCGAGCACCCGGCGCGCGGGACGCCGCGACAGTTTCAGCTTCAGCCGCCGGAAGAAGGCGAGCGTGCCTTCGGAGCCCACCAGCAGCTCGGCCATCGACGCGCCCGGCTTCAGCAGCCGGTGCAGGTTGTAGCCGGCGACGTGGCGGAGGACCTTCGGCACCCGCGCCTCCAGCTCGCCGGCCTCGCGCTCGGCGATCCGCAGAATCCGTTGGACCAGATCGTGCGGGGGAGCCGCGACCGCGGCCGCCGCTCTCGCTCCCGCGGCCGCCGCACCCCCGCCCCCGAACCCCACCACCTGCCCATCCGCCAGCGCCGCCTCGATCTCCAGCACGTTGTCGGCCATGATCCCGTACCGGATGGAGCGCGCGCCGCCGCTGTTGTTGCCCGCCATCCCGCCGATGGTGGCGCGGCTGGCGGTTGCCACGTCGACCGGGAAGAAGAGCCCCGTGGGCGCGAGGCGGCGGTTGAGGTGGTCGAGTACGACCCCCGCCTCCACCCGCGCGGTGCGTGCCTCGCGGTCGATCTCCAGCACCCGGTTCAGATACCGCGACGTGTCGATGACGACCGCGCGCCCCACCGTCTGCCCGCACTGGGAGGTCCCGGCGCCGCGGGGCAGCACCGGCACCCCCTCCTCCCGCGCGACCGCCATCACGGCGTCCACATCGTCCAGGGTGCGGGGCAGCACCACCCCCAGCGGCGCGATCTGGTAGATGGAGGCGTCGGTGGAGTACAGTCCGCGCGTGAGCGCGTCGAAGCGGACCGGCCCCTCGACGTTCGCGCGGAGCCGCGCGGCAAGGCGGGAATGCGCGATGCGCCCGTCCCGGAAGCGGTTACCCCCACCGCCCTTCGCGGGCGCCTTACCGCCGGCGCGACCGTCCCTGCCCGGTTTCCCCCCGGAGATTGAAGACATTTCGCAAACTGCCGACTATGTTCAGTGATCACAACGGCGCGATGACCGCGACGCACCACAATCTGCAACCCATCCGGAGGCATGAATGCGGCCACGGCGGGAATCAGTTCACGGAACGGGACGCGCGTGCGCAGCGGCGCTGGCGATCCTCCTCGTAGCGGCCTGCAGCGGCCCGAATCCCGAGGACAAGCTCGAGATCAGCTTCGGCCATGTCGGTGCCCCCGAGTCGCTCTTCGCCGTCACCGCCGAGGAATTCGCGGCCCGCGTGAACGCCCGCCTCGAAGGCCGCGCCGAGGTCGTCGTCTACGGCTCGAGCCAGCTCGGCGGAGACGAGGTCCTGCTGCAGAAGCTCAGACTCGGAACGGTGGATCTGGCGCTCCCGTCGTCGATCATGTCGTCGCGGATCCCCGAGTTCGGGCTCTTTGAAATGCCGTACATCGTGAACGACCGGGTTCACATGGCCAGAATCCAGGAGGCGGTGGTCTGGCCGGATCTGGCTCCGCTCGCCGAGGCCCAGGGCTTTCGCATCCTCGCCGTCTGGGAGAACGGGTACCGGCATGTCACCAACAACGTCCGCGAGGTCCGCGTGCCGGCCGATCTGGACGGGCTCAAGCTCCGTACCCCGCGCGGCGCCTGGCGAGTCAAGCTCTTCCAGCACTTCGGCGCCAACCCCGTGCCCATGGCCCTCTCGGAGGTGCTCCTAGCGCTGCGCACGGGGAATGTGGACGGGCAGGAGAACCCGCTCGCGCAGATCCACGCCTCCAAGCTGAACGAGGTGCAGCAGTACCTCTCCATGACGGAACATGTGTACACGCCCGCGTACGTTACCGCCTCCAGCGAACACTGGACGGAGTTGCCCGAGGAAGTCCGCACCGTGATCGAGGAGGAGGCGCGCGGCCTGCAGGAGTTCGTCTACGAGACCGCCAAGCGGCTGGACCGGGAGCTGTTGCTCGCGCTGGCCGACACCGATATCCAGGTCAACTGGGCGGACAAGTCCGCGTTCCAGCAGGAGAGCCAGGCGGTCTACGACGAGTTCGCGGCCGAGGTGCCGGGAGGACGGGAGCTGATCGAGCGAGTCCTGAGCCTGTTGCAGCCGTAGCCCGTGGAGGGCTGCCGGCGGTGCCCACGGTCCCGAGTGGGCGGGTGACGCGCGTGCGACAGGTCTTTCAGCGCGCGATGGAGGTGGTGGTCGCGGCGCTGGTTGCCGCGCTGGCGCTGGTCGTGGTGCTCGGCGTGGGGTTCCGCCAGGCGGGCAACGCGCTGGTCTGGTACGACGAGGTGGCCGCGATCCTGCTGGCGTGGCTCACCTATTACGGTGCCGCCCTGGTGGCGCTGACCCGTGGCCACATCGGGGTGCCGATGCTGGTGGAAAGGCTGCGTGGCAGGGCGCGCGCCGTCGTCGTGGTCGTGGCGGAGGCCGCGGTGATTGCCTTCTTTCTCGTCCTGGCGTGGGCGGGCTGGCAGGTGCAGGGCGCGCTCTCGGGGGCCACGCTGGTGAGCCTGCCGGCCGTGCCCGCCGCCATCGCCCAGTCGGTGATCCCGATCGGGGCCGTGCTGTTCATCGTGGCGCAGCTGCTGAGCCTGCCGGAGGCGCTGGCCCGGGAGGGGTCCAGCGCGGGGGACGGCGTCCTGTGACCCTCGCACTCCTCGCCGTTCTCCTCCTGCTCGTACTCATCAACGTACCCATCGCGGTGGCGCTGGGGCTGATGACGGTGGTCGCCATCCTGGCGTCGGGGGGATTCGAGGCGCTCCCCAACGCGGGTCTGCTGATGTTCTCCGGGGCCACGAAGTTCCCCCTGATCGCGATCCCGCTCTTCATCCTGGCCGGCGCGATCATGAACCGCTCGGGGATCTCGCGGCGGCTCGTCGCCTTCGCGTCGGCGGTGTTCGGGTTCATCCGGGGCGGGCTGTCGATGGTGAGCATCTCGGCCTCGATGTTCTTCGCCGAGATTTCCGGCAGCGCGGTTGCCGACGTCGCGGCGCTCGGCTCGATCCTGATCCCGGCGATGCGGAAGCGGGGCTACTCGCGCAGCTTCGCGGCGGCGGTGACCTCTTCGTCGGCGACGCTGGCCGTGATCATCCCTCCGTCCATCCCCATGATCCTCTACGGGGTGATGTCGGGGAGCTCGGTGGTGGAGCTCTTCGTGGCGGGGATCGTCCCGGGGGTCGTCGGCGGGGTCCTGATGATGTTCGTGGCCTACCTGTGGGCGCGCCGCAACAACCTGCCCATGGAGGAGGCATTCCGGATCGGGCGGGTGTGGCGGACCTTCCGCGAGGCGGGCTGGTCGCTGCTGCTGCCGGTCATCATCCTGGGCGGGATCTTCAGCGGCTGGGTGACCGCGACCGAGGGGGCCGGGCTGGCGGTGGTGGCGGCGCTCGTGATCGGCGGGCTCGTGTACCGGGAGCTGAACCTGAAGGGCTTGAGGGAGGCGATGCTGGAATGCGGTCACCAGACGGCGGTGGTGATGCTACTGGTGGCGGCGTCGGCGCTGCTCGGCGACTTCCTCACAGAATCCCGGGTCCCGCAGCAGGTGGCGGCCGCGATCACCGCCGTGACCGACTCGAAGCTCGCGATCCTGGCGCTGCTCAACCTCTTCCTCCTGGTGATCGGTCTCTTCCTGCACTCGGCCGCGGCGATCATCCTCGTCGTCCCGATCGTGATGCCGCTGGTGCAGGCGATGGGGATCGATCCGGTGCACTTCGGCCTGATCGTCACGCTGAACCTCGGGATCGGCCAGCAGACGCCGCCGGTGGCCTCGGTGCTGGTCACCGCGTGCTCGGTCGCGAAGGCGGACATCTGGAAGGTGACGAAGGCCAACCTCTGGTTCATCGGGGTGTTGCTCGCCATCCTTCTGCTCGTGACGTACGTGCCCGCATTCTCGCTCTCGCTCGTGGAGCTGTTCTACCGATGAGGGGGGAGTGCGCCGGGGCGCCGGGACCTCGCGTGAGGTGCAGCCGCGACGGAGGCATCGTGACGGTGACGCTCGACCATCCCCGCAGGATGAACGTGCTGGACCTGGCCGGGTGGGAGACGCTGGGCGAGGTCTTCGAGGGGCTGGCGGGCGACGACTCGGTGCGGTGCGTGATCGTGGAGGGGGCGGGGGAGGCGGCGTTCTCCGCCGGGTCGGACATCTCGGGGTTTGCGGCGCACCGCAGCACGCCCGGGCAGGTGACGCGGTACGCGGCCGCGCTGAGACGGGGGATCGAGGGCGTGTGGGACTGTCCGCACCCGACCGTGGCGGCGGTGCGGGGGATGTGTGTGGGTGGGGGGCTGATCATCGCGGCGTGCTGCGATGTGCGCGTGTGCGGGGAGTCCAGCCGTTTCGGCGCTCCCGTGAACCGGTTGGGAGCCACCATGGCGTACGAGGAGATGGCGCCGCTCCTCGCCGCGGCCGGTGCGGGGGCCGTGCTGGAGATCCTTCTGACGGGCGACCTGGTGGACGCGCGCCGCGCCCGGGAGATGGGGATCGTGAACCGGATCGTGCCGGATGGGGAGGTGGGGGAGGGGGG
>JAPOOQ010000444.1 GCA_026713345.1 Gemmatimonadota bacterium
CTCGTACGGCACCCCCGTCGTCACGTCGATCGAGTCGACCTTGCTGCGCCGCAGCAGCCTGTCCACGCGTCGGCGCGCGGCCGCCCGCTGTTCCCCGAAGCGCTCCTGGAACAGCCCCTGCGACGTGTTCACCAGCACGCGCTGCCCGGTTTCGGGGTCCTCGAATTCGACGAAGCCCATCGGGGGGATCTCCTGCTCGCGCCGGTCGCCGACCCGCACTGCGACCAGGTCGTGCCTGCGCGCCGCCACCGACAGCGCCTGTTCGTATCCCCCGGCCAGAAAGTCCGACACCAGAAACACCACCGCGCGCCGCCGCGTCACCCGCGCCAGGTACTCCAGCGCACCGCCGATGTCGGTCCCCCTTCCCTCGGAGGGATGGAAGAGCAGTTCCCGCAGCACGCGCAACGCATGCCGGCGCCCCTTCCGCGGCGGCACGAACCGCTCGATCCGGTCGGAAAACAGGATCAGCCCCACCTTGTCGTTGTTCTTGATGGCGCTGAAGGCGATCACCCCGCACAGCTCCGCGGCGAGCTCCGCCTTGGTGCGGCTGCGCGTGCCGAACTCCGACGACGCGCTCACGTCCACCACCAGCATCAGCGTCAGCTCGCGCTCCTCCTCGAAGACCTTCACATGCGGCGCGCCGGTGCGCGCGGTCACATTCCAGTCGATTCCGCGGATGTCGTCCCCGTACTGGTACTCCCGCACCTCGGCGAAGCTCATCCCCCGCCCCTTGAAGACGGAGTGGTACTCGCCCGAGAAGACCTCGTTCACCAGACCGCGCGTCGTGATCTCGATCCGGCGCACCTGCCTGAGGATCTCGCGCGTGATCATCGTGGCCCGTTCGCCATCGCGCCCGTTGCCCGCTTTGGATCCCACCAGCCCCCTCCTACGGCACCTCGACCGTGTCCAGCACCCGGGTCACCACGTCCTCCGCGGTGACCTCCTCCGCCTCCGCCTCATAGGTGAGGATGACCCGGTGCCGCAGCACGTCCATCGCAACCGAACGCACGTCCTCCGGCGTCACGTAACCCCGGTGGCGCAGGAACGCGTGCGCCCGCGACGTCTTCGCCAGGTAGATCGTCGCCCGCGGCGATGCGCCGAACGAGATCAGCGGATCGAGCTCCGCCAGACCGCTTCCCGCCGGTTCGCGGGTCGCGAAGACCAGGTCCACGATGTACCGCTCGACCTGGCTGTCCATGTAAATCGACTCCGTCGCCTCGCGCGCCGCCACGATCTCCTCCGGCGTCACCACCGGCTCGGCGGCCGGCGGCGGCCCCGCGCTCATCCGCCGCATGATCTCCAGCTCCTCGTCGCGGTCGGGATAGCCCACCGAGAGCTTGAGCATGAAGCGGTCCACCTGCGCCTCGGGGAGCGGGTAGGTCCCCTCCTGGTCGATCGGGTTCTGGGTCGCGAGCACGAGGAAGGGCGACGGGAGCGGGTAGGTGTCCTCGCCGATCGTGACCGTGCGCTCCTGCATGGCCTCGAGCAGCGCGGACTGCACCTTCGCGGGCGAGCGGTTGATCTCGTCGGCCAGGATCACGTTCGCGAAGATCGGACCCTTCCGGGTTTTGAACTCCGACTTGCGGGGATCGTAGATGAGCGTGCCGATCAGGTCGGCCGGGAGCAGATCGGGAGTGAACTGGATGCGCTGGAACGAGGTCCGGATCGCGTCCGCCAGCGTGCGCACGGTGAGCGTCTTGGCCAGCCCGGGCACCCCCTCCATGAGGACGTGCCCGTCCGAAAGCAGCCCGATGAGCAGCTGCTCCACCATCGCCTTCTGGCCCACGATCACGCCGCCCACCGCTTCGAGCAGACGATCGACGAAACCGCTCGTCTCCTTGATTCTCGCCTGTATGACTTCGATGTCTCGGTTCATGCGTCCTTGTGTTTCGGGTTGTATGCAGGGCAACCTTAATGATAACGCGCCGCGCTTGAACGGTTGCCGGGGCTGGCCGCGCGGCATTTGAGGAGTTCGAAATGCGAAGTGAACGACACTTCATCCTTGTTCTGAGCGCAACTCTGGTGGCCTGCCAGAGCGATCCCCGGCCACCCCCCGATGCCGGCGTCCACATCGAGGACAGCGCCGGCGTACGGATCGTTGAGTACGCCGTGACCCCCGACACCGAAGCTCCCTTCCGCTTCGCACCCGAACCCCTGTACCGCTAC
>JAPOOQ010000445.1 GCA_026713345.1 Gemmatimonadota bacterium
GCTACGGCTACGGCCGCCAGCGCCGGCTCCGGCTGATCTTCTCGCTGACGGGGTTCGAGCGGGCGCTGCAGCGGGAGGCGGTTCGGGATGCGCGCGTATGGCTGATCGGGGGCGAGGAACTGGCGGCCCCGCCGGCGTGAGGGTGTCCCCCGGCAGCTTGAGGGTGTCTCCAGCCAACGTGAGGGTGTCTCCCGCCAGGGCGTCCCAGGAATTTTCCCGATCGGTAATATTTTGCATGTTTTTCATCGTAATTGTCCCGATCGGGAATATTCGTGTTCAGAATCGCGTACAATTTTCCCGATCGGGAAAAAAACCAGGACGGCGGTGGCAGAGAGACCCGTCGAGGCGGCAGATGGGACCTTCCGAGGCGGCGCATTGCCTCGTGCTTGTCTGGCGGCTGCGTCAGCGTGAGCTTTTCAACGGGGCAACGAACAGCCGAGAGGAGCGACCCGGATGCAGTCCACCAAAGCCTATCGAGTCGCCGCGGGCGTGGCGCTGGCGACGCCGCTCCTCCTGTTCTGGGTGATCGGGGCCGTAGGGCTGATCGGGGTCGAGGGCGACCCCTTCGACCGAATCTACGCGGGGGTGGTCGGCGTTGGGCTCGTCGGGGCCGTGATCGCACGGCTGCGGCCGGCGGGAATGGCACGCGCGATGTTCGCTGCGGGGGGGGCGCAGGCCGTGGTCATCGTGATCGCGCTGATCGTGGGGAAGCAGCACGTCGCCGTCAGTTCAGTGCCCGAAATCGTCCTGCTGAACGGGTTCTTCGTGGCGCTGTGGTGCGCGGCTGCGTTGCTGTTCCGGCGTGCGGCGCGGGAATCCGGTGCGGCCCGGGAATCCGGCGCGCCGCCTAGTCGCTGACCCTCCGGACCGCCGGCAGCACCGCGCGCCCCACCGTGTTCACGTCGGTGCCGAACCAGACCACGTTCATCTTCGGGTCGTAGTACATGTGGCGGATCGTGCCGCCTCCGCTGGCGACATCCATCTCGCTGATGTACTCCTCGCGGCGGGCGTCGAAGCCCACGAAACGGTTCGGGCGCACTCCGGTCTCGACGAACCAGATCCGGTCGTCCCTGTCGATGGCGACGCCGTAGGGGCGCGCGCCCTCGCCGCTCGGGTTGGCCCACTCGGTCACCTCGCCGCTCTCCGGGTCGACGCGGCCGAGGTATCCGCGCGCGTAGTCCACATACCACACGATGTCGCGCGAGTCGATGACCAGCCGCCGCGGGCGGGCGCCGTCGGGAAGCTCGTAGTAGGTCGGCTCGAAGGTGTCCGGATCGATCATGACCAGCTGGTTGGTGCCGAAGAGGGTCGCCCAGGGCCGGTCGCGCGAGTCCATCTTCAATCCGTAGGGGCGGGTCGATGAACCGGGGCGGTCGGGGTTGTCCGGCATCTCGACCAGGCGCACATCCCCTGTCTCCCGCCAGAACTTGCCGACGAAGTTGCCGCCCTGGACCGTGAACCAGAGGTCGCCCGCGGCGTCGAAGGCGAAGGTGTGCGGGTCGCGGGCGCGCTCGTCGGGCATCGGGAAGATCTCGATGTCGCCGGTCGCGGGATCGATGCGGCCGAGGTTGCCGACCCGGTTGCCGGTGTACCAGACCATCCCGTCGTCGCCCACCACGACCGTGTGCGGGCCGGCGCCGTCAGGAAGGTCGTACTTCGCGAACTCGCCGGTCATGGGGTCGAGCACGGCGGCGTAGTGGGAGCGCTGCCCGACGAACCAGACCCGCCCGTCAGGCGCAACGTAGGGATCGCGGGGGCGGCTCTGCTCCCACGGGACCTCCCACTCCTCGAGGGTGGGGTCGGAGCCCTGGGGGCGTTCCGTCTCCTGGGCGAGGGTGGAGGCGGGGGTGAGGATGGCCGTGAGGGCGGCCGCCAACGTCGTTGTGCGCAGGGGATTCATCGCTCGGTCCTTCGACTGTGGGACAAAGTCACCGATCGGAGGATGGGTGACCCTGTGAATGGAAGGGACGCGGGGAGGTGGGGCAAGGAGGCGGCAGCTGCCGAATGTTGCAGCGGGTACAGGCTGCGGAGGACCGCCCGGTCACCGGGCGACAGCCCGGAGTGGTTCATGATGTCGGCGCGGCTGTCGAGCTTGTCACGGTAGCGCATGAAGTAGCGCACGATATCGCCGCCGAAGGCGAACGAGTACATGATGCCGGGCAGCCGTCGCGCAAGCTACCTACCCCGCCCCCTCCACGGCGGCCCCCTCCCCCTCCCCAGCCTCCCGCAGCGCGTCCGCCATGATCCCGCATGCGGACCCGATCACCCCGATTCCGGCGAACATCGCCACCGTGGCCA
>JAPOOQ010000446.1 GCA_026713345.1 Gemmatimonadota bacterium
GACATCGAACACCGAGATTTCGGGCAGTCTCGCATCGCCGATGAGAAAACGGCCGCGACTGTCAACCGCGACATGCGACAACACCGTGACGACATGCAGCCCCGGACCGTCGAGACCGCCGATGGTCACGACCGTGTCAAGGGTGATGACGCAATCTCCGCAGGTCACCTCGCCGGACGGGGTAGGACCAAAAGGTGTGTAAAAGGAGAGACGGCGTACCTTTCAATCGGTGACATCACTCACACGAACCGGGGAAGAGACCCCGGGAAAGGCACGCCGTCTCATGAGGGAAGCTATGCAGGGGAGCAAGTGGAAGTCCAGTGATCTGTGGGAGACGCTGGAGCAGATGGTGCGGGGCAGGGTCCAGGAGTTCATCCAGGAGATCCTGGAAGACGAGGTCACGGAGTTCCTGGGCGGCCGGGCGAAGTCGCAGCGCAGGGCGACGGTCGAGGGCGGGCGGAGGGGATACCGCAACGGGTACGGGAAGCCGCGGAACCTGACGTTGGCGTCGGGGACCGTTCAGGTGTGCCGGCCTCGGGTCCGCGACGTGGAGGAACGGTTCGAGAGCCGGGTGCTGCCGCTGTTCGCTCGGCGGACGAAGGAGGCGGCCGAGCTGGTGGTTCAGCTGTACCTGCACGGCCTGGCCGAGGGGGACTTCGAGTTGGCCCTGCGGGGTCTGCTGGGTGACGGAGCGCCGCTGTCGAAGTCCACGGTGCGCCGCCTGCGGGAGCGGTGGGTCGCGGAGCACGCCGAGTGGGAGCGGCGCTCGCTCGCGGGCCGGGAGCTGGTCTACGCCTGGGCGGACGGGATCTACGTGAAGGCGGGCCTCGAGAAGGACAAGGCGGCCCTGCTGGTCGTGATCGGAGCCATGGCCGACGGCACCAAGGAAGTCCTCGCCGTGGCGCCGGGCTTCCGCGAGTCGGCCGAGTCGTGGGCTGCGGTGCTGCGGGGCCTCAAGGCCCGGGGGCTCGGCGTGCCGAAGCTGCTGGTGGCCGACGGCAACCTGGGCATCTGGGCGGCCGCCCGGCAGGTGTGGCCGGAGGCCGGGGAGCAGCGGTGCTGGAACCACAAGATGGCCAACGTGCTCGATCGTCTGCCGAAGCGCGAGCAGACGGAGGCGAAGCGGCTGCTGCGGGAGGTCGTGTACGCGGAGTCGAGGGCCGGAGCCGGGAAGGCTCGCGATGCCTTCGCGGACCGCTACGCCGACACGTACCCCAAGGCGGTCGAGATCCTGGCCGGCGACTGGGGCCGGATGACCGCGTTCTTCGACTTCCCCGCCGGGCACTGGAGGCACCTGCGCACGACGAACGTGGTCGAAAGCCCGTTCGCGGCGGTGCGGCTGCGCACATCGGCCGCCAAGCGGTTCAGGAAGGTAGACGGTGCCACGGCGCTGATCTGGAAGCTCCTCATCGTCGCGGAGAAGCGGTTCCGGAAGCTCAACTCCCCCCACCTGCTGCCCGGGGTGCTCGCGGGCAAGCGGTACGCCGACGGCAAGCCCGTTCCCGCGGAGGAACGGCGCGCGGCCTGACGACCGTTTGCGAACTCCGGTCCGTCCAGCGCGGGCCGGGGCGAGCAGGACCGGCCAGGAGCCGCCGGGGTCCCGGACCAGACCGTGTGAGTGCCGTCATCCAGCCACGGCTTGAGTCCAACCTCATTCTTCCCTTCGGGACTGGCTCCCGACGGGAAGAAGGAGGGAACCGGCGCGCGGCAACCCCGCCACGAGCGCAGGCGTCGTTGCGCCGGTTCGGCTCGGTGAATGGCGTCGCGCCGGATCGTTTTCAACTCGCCTCCGCGCCTTCGCGGTAGGCCTCGCCCAGCTTAGCGCTTCAACCCGCGCCGAAAAAATCCCGCTCGACGGTGAGCTCTCAGATCTTCGCGTGCAGGTCGCGAATCTTCGCCTCGTGCTCCTGGGCCAACTTCCCCGCGCCCTTGGCGAACACCTCCGGATGTGCATCGAGCAGCTGCCGCCTCCAGCGCCACCCGGCCCTTGAACTCCGCCCTGAATCGTCGTCTTTCCCTGGCCATCTCGTGCCTCCTGTTCAGTACTGGAATCCACCTTAACGACCTGTCCCAAAAAAACCGGGACCACCTCATGCCTTCGGACTACCCCTACCCCTCGGCAAATCCGGTCCTCCGCACCACTCGCATGCCGTCGCAACTAGCCACCACGAAGAAGAACGCCTATTCTCAACAGACTACCCGAACGTCACTGAACGGGGTCACGCCCACCTGACGTTTACACACTCTTTGCCCCAACCTC
>JAPOOQ010000447.1 GCA_026713345.1 Gemmatimonadota bacterium
CGCTGGGTCGGCGAATTCGAATACGGGGGCGAACCGGCCATCGTGCTCTGGGACAGCGCCCTTCGCGCGGCGGTGGGCGCCCGGCCCGTCGCGGGCGGACGGCGCCTGACCTTCGAAGTCAGGGACGGAGCGATCGTGGACACCGAGACCGGCTCGGTATGGTCGGTGGCCGGCGAGGCCATCTCGGGTTCGCTCCAGGGGGAGCGTCTCGAGCTGGTTTCTGACGCCTACGTCGCGTTCTGGCAGGCCTGGGCAGCGTTTCATCCGGGCACGGAGCTGCCGGATGGGTAGGAGCAGCCGGCCTGGCGGCATCGCGCGGACGCGTGGGCGCGAAGCGCGGGCCGGTGTGCGATGGGGGGCTGCCTTCGCGCTCCTGGTGGTCTGGGCGAGTCTTGCCGCCCCGCCCGCGCGGGCACAGTGGGTCGAGCCGCCCGGCAAGGGGTGGGTCACGCTGGCCCTGTACCACCAGGACACGCGCGACCACTTCGACACGAGCGGTGAACGACGGGCTTTCTTCGCCGACGGCCACGCCGTCAGCACCGCCACCTTCCTCACCGGCGCGGTCGGACTGGTGAACGGGGTGGACATGTGGGCGCAGCTCGCCGTCCAGCGGCTGCGCTACGACGACGGCGGGATGGACCGCCTCGCGACCGGGTTGGGGGACGCGCGGCTCTGGCTGCGCGCCGCGCCGCTCAGGTGGCTGGGTTCGTCATTCCCCTTCGCGATCCGGGGCGGCGTGAAGCTGCCGGTAGGCGACTTCCAGGTGGTGAGCGATTTCATCCCGCTCGGAGACGGCCAGCGCGACTGGGAGATCATCGCGGAGGCGGGCCACTCGTTCTGGCCGCGTTCGGCGTACCTTTCCGGGTGGGTGGGCTACCGCTGGCGGGAGGAGAACCGCGAGTCGCTCAAGGATCACGGAGATGAACTGTTCTACTTTGTGCAGGCCGGCGCGCAGGCCGGGCGGTGGGGCTGCAGGATCGCCCTCGACGGTTGGGACGGGGCGGCGGGGGTCACCGAGGGGGTGTGGGTTCCGAGTTTCCAGCGGGACCTGGTCCAGTTGCAACCGTCGCTGTTGCGCGAGATCGGGCCGGGGGAGGCGGAGCTGGGGGTGCGCTTCACGCTCCACGGCAGGAATATTCCGGCGGGCAGCACTGTTGTTTCCAGGTACTTCATGAGATGGGGGAATTGATGAGACGCATCGCAATCGGCCCGGGCCGTGGCTCGGGGAGCGGGGGGTGGATGAGCGTGGCCGTGGGGAGGACCCTCCTGATCCTGGCGGCGAGCGCGGCCGTGTGGGCGTGTGGGGCGGGGGAGGGTGGCGACCCGGGCGGGATGGTGGAGGCGGCGCCGCAGGTGGCGTCTTCGCCGCGCGGGGTGGTGGTGGCGGCGCAGCCGCTGGCGGCGGAGGCCGGAGCGGAGATGCTGGATGCGGGTGGCAACGCGGCGGATGCGGCGGTGGCGGCGGCCTTCGCCATATCCGTGGTCGAGCCCTCGATGAACAGCATCGGAGGCCGTACCCAGATTCTGGTCCGCCTGCCGGACGGCAATGTCGCGGGAATCGACGCGACCACCCAGGCGCCCGCGACCTACGATCCCGAGACCGCTCCACAGGCGTCGTACGGGTACCCGACGGTGGGCGTGCCGGGGGCGGTGGCGGGGCTGGCCCGCCTGCTCCGCGAGCACGGCACAATGTCGCTGGAAGAGGTCATGGCTCCGGCGATCGCACTGGCGGAAGACGGGTTTGTCCTCCTACCGGGCGAGGCGGCACGGCACGCCGCGGGAGCCGCGCAGCTCGCCGAGTTCGAGGGCTCGCGGGAGCACTTCCTGCTCGAAGGCGATCGTGCCCGTCCCGCCGAAACGATCTTCGTCCAGCAGGATCTGGCCGCCACGCTGCGCGCGATCGCCACCGGCGGCGAGGATGTCTTCTACCGCGGCGAGATCGCCGGGCGGATCGCTGCCGACATGGAGGCGAACGGCGGCGCGGTCACGACCGAGTCGCTGGCGGCCTATGAAGCGCTCGACGCCCGCATTGTGCGGGGCAGCTACCGCGGCTACGAACTCGTGGGCACCGATGTCCCGGCCTCCGGCGCGGTCAGCATCGGAATCCTGCACATCCTGGAGCATTTCGACATGGCTGCGGCGGTGGACGAGAGCTGGGCGGCCCTGGTCGGCACCGCCATCGCGCGGGCATTCGAGGAGCGGACCGTCGCGCGCCGGAACGGCCTTGCCGATCTGTCCTTCATGACCGACAAGGAATGGGCCGCCGACATCGCGGCCGGCATCGACGTGCCCGGAGCGACACGTCGGATTGCCCCTTCCGCAGTCGCCTCAGCGGCCGATTGGGACGCCTCGGGATGGGGTCCGGAGCAGAGCCACACCACCCACCTATCCGCGGCCGACGGCACCGGGATGTACGTGGCGCTCACCCAGACCATCGGCCCCAATCTGGGCTCCAAGGTCATGACCCCGGGCCTTGGCTTCCTGTACGCGGCTACCCTGGGCGGCTACCTCGGCTACATGGAACCCGGGGAGCGTGCCAGGTCGAGCATCTCCCCGCTCATGGTGCTTCAGGACGACGAACCCGTACTGGTCCTCGGCGCCGCCGGAGGCGCGAGGATCATTTCCGCGGTCGTCCAGGCGGTAGTGCGCGTCGTCGACCAGGGGATGAGCCTCCCGGACGCACTCGCAGCGGCCCGCGTACACCCCATCGACGGTGGCATCCAGATGGAAACCTCGCCCGGGATCGGCTGGGCGGCCGAGGACATTGCCGAAGTGGTTGCGTGGGGGATGGAGGTGCAGGAAGTGGAGCGCGAAGGCGCCTTCGGCCGGATCCACGGGATCTGGGTGAACCCCGCGACAGGCGAGCTGGTCGGTGTGGCGGATCCGGACTGGGAAGGAGCAGCGACCGTGCCGGGGGTCCAGGGGAACTAGCTGCGGTCGCACCGAGAGCGGAGCTATTCGCCCGAGGAGCAACGCCGAGCGGTGCTTCAGTAGCCCGGAAAGTAAAGTCAACATGACAATTTGTAATATTCTCTTGACACTGCGAGTGCATGAGCACCGCGACCCAGCCCGGATGCATCGCCTCTCGAATGCAGCGGGGACTTATTCCACGGGCCAAGGCCGCACCGCCAGCCGCTCCCCGGGCCGCACCGCCTGCAGGAATTCGGCGACCGGGAGGCACCGCGTCCCATCCTCCAGGGTGTGTTTGCGCCCGCGATACAGAATCGCCGTCCCCGCGTCCGGGTAATCCCGGCGAAACGCCCGGAGAGCACGGAACTCCGGTGCCCCCACTTCATCGGAGTTGGTGACCTTGAAGCCCACGGTGCCGTCACTGCCGTCAACAACGACATCGATCTCCGTTCCCGCCCGCGTCCTCCAGTAGCACAGCTTCACGTCCCTTCGCGAGTAGGCTGCCCAGGCCCGAATCTGTTGCACGACGAGACCGGCCAGCGCCTGACGCTCGACTTCGGCCGATCCGGCTGTCCCACCGGGTGGGAGCAACGCGCGGAAGAATCCGGTGTCGAAGAGGAACAGCTTGTCACGCGCGACGGTGGCACGCCTCGGTTTTCTCCCGGACGCGGGGTCCGGGGATTGCGGCCGCCCCTGGAAAACGGGCAACCGGAAAGCCAGCAGCAAGTCTTCCAGAATGGCAATGTACGCGGCGACGACTTTGCGTTCGGCCGCACACTCCCTGGCCACTCGCGCGATGTTGAGCCGGAGCGTGTGGGAAGTGCCGATCGCTCGCAGGAAGCGGCTGAAGCGTCCGAAGTGACGCGTCCGCCCGAGGGAAATGACTTCCGCCAGACAGCGCTGGCCATAGGTGCCCACCACCCCGGCGGGATCACTTGCCGCGACGGAACCGGGAAGCGTTCCGAACCGCAGTGCGCGGTCGAGGTCGAAATCCCGCACCTCGCAGGCCAGCAGGGGGTGGAGGGTGTATCGCGCGAGGTTGCTGTTGAACGAAGCGTCTCCGCTCCCGAACATGCGTGCACATGACGTTGTGAAGATGAAGCGCCGGGGAGACTGCTCCTTCAAGATCCGATCGAGGAACGGAAACAGCCTCGGAGCATGCTGGATCTCGTCTACGACGACGCTTCTGCACCCGGGGGCATCCGCGAGAAGCTCGTTGAGCCTCTCGGGCCGGGCCATGAGGTTGCGGCGGAGTGAAGGAGACTCCATATCCAGATGGATGGAATCCGGCAACTGGTTGCGAACCCAGGTTGACTTGCCCGTGCCGCGGGCGCCCAGAAGCAGGACGTTGCCCTGCGGAAGGTTGAAAAATCGGCGATTAAGCTCCATTTGTAATCGGTTAGCCTCGTCCAGTTGCATATAATAGAATGAATAATCAAAAAACGTCAATGAGTGTTAGCGGGGATGCCTCGTCGCTGATGGTAGGAAGTGGTCGCTTGCTGGTCCCCCGCCGTCTTGTTGATCATTATTGGGTACCATAAGCACCATCCAATGATGAAATGCTGACTAGTCGATGATTCGGTGCTGATGAAGACGCCCCCGCCCCACTCCGACTGAAGGAGCACAGCCCTTGAAGCACAGCCTGCGAGCCCTCACTCTCGTTGCCGCGCTGGCCGCCTGCGAGGCACCTTTCTACGATACGATCCTGCGGGGTGGACAGGTCCTGGATGGAACCGGCGCGCCTGCACGCGAGACCGATGTCGCCATCCTTGGCGGACGCATTGCGGCGATCGGTGATCTGAGCCGCGCGGAGGCGGAAACCGCGATCGACGCGCGGGGGCTCTACGTCAGCCCCGGATTCATCGACACGCATTCACACGCGGGCCCGGGCCTCGCGACGGCGGAGCGCAGCCACGGCGAGCCGCTCCTCGCGCAGGGGCTGACCACGGTCGTGGTGAACCCCGACGGCGGCGGGCCGGTCGACCTCGACGAACAGCGCGCCGCCCTGGAAGCGGACGGGCTCGGGGTGAACGTGGCTCAGCTGGTTCCGCACGGCTCGGTGCGCGGGCGCGTGATCGGAAGCGAGGATCGGGCGCCGAGCGACGAAGAGCTCGACACGATGCGCGGGCTGGTGCGCGCCGGGATGGAGGCCGGCGCGTGGGGACTGTCTTCGGGCACCTTCTACACCCCGGGCAGCTATTCGGAGAACTCCGAGCTGGTCGAGTTGGGCCGTGTGGTGGCGGAGTTCGGCGGCCTGTACACGAGCCACATCCGGGACGAATCCAACTACACGATCGGCGTGGTGGCTGCGGTCGAGGAGGTGATCGAGGTGGGGCGCGAGGCCGGAATCACCGCCGTGGTTACCCACATCAAGGCGCTGGGCCCCCCGGTCTGGGGCGCTTCCGCCGAGATCGTGGCACGGATTTC
>JAPOOQ010000448.1 GCA_026713345.1 Gemmatimonadota bacterium
CGCGCCTGCCGGTCCTTCGGTGGTCAGGGGGGAACGGTGTCGAGGGGCCGGGGGCGGGGGAATGGCTGGATGGGACTGATTCTGGGGATGGGGGGATTTTGGAGCCCAGCTGTTCACCGATGTAATGAGAACACGACAGAATGTAAGGTAAACCTGACCACCGCCGCCGAAGCCTACTTCGCCGACCTCCACCGAGTGCGCGCATCCGGTGGCCCGACCTGGGAGCGGTCGTACTATCCGGCGCTGGCCAACCTGATCGGCGCGGTCGGCCGCACGCTCAAGCCCAAGGTGTTCTGCGTTCTGGAGGGGGCGGACCAGGGTGCCGGGCATCCCGACTATGCCATCTACACCGCGAAGCAGGTTCAGAAGGGCCGGCCGCAGGAAGGGCAGGTCCCGGAGCGGGGCGTCGTCGAGGTGAAGGGAGTGGGCGAAGACGCCTGGCTGACGGCGGAGTCGGACCAGGTGAGCCGCTACTGGGGCCATTACCGGCTGGTGCTGGTGACGAACCTGCGCGACTTCGTTCTGGTCGGCGCGGACGGGTCGGGCAGCCCGGCCAGGCTCGATCAGGAACGAGTATCCGAACGGAGATGATGGTTGGTTGGAGCACCTGAGCTCCGAGCGGGACTCTTCGAGCTTCGCCATGTTCGTTCAGAACGGTGGTTCGGCCGTTGCCTGCGTCAGGCCGGGTTCGGCCCAGGAGTCCATCGGCCGGGACGCGGAGGTGCGCCCCGCGCTTCGGGCGTATCTGGAAGAACAGGAGTTGGCCTTTCCGGACACGGCACTGATCGAGGAATTGGGGCTTTGCCAAGGGCGGGCTCGGATTGACCTGGCGACGGTCAGCGGCGTGCTTCATGGCTACGAAATCAAGTCGAGTCGCGACCGGTTGAATCGGTTGGCCTCCCAAGCTGCGACGTACAGCCGTGTACTGGACCGTGTCACCCTTGTCGTTGGTGCGAATCACTTCGAGGCTGCCCTCCGGGTCGTTCCCCGGTGGTGGGGTGTGCTAGTGGTTCGTGCCGGCATCGAGGGCGTCTCGCTCGATCCGTTTCGTCCGGCCGCTGAGAATCCCGAGCAGGATCCGCGAGCGTTGGTCGAGTTGCTGTGGCGCGACGAGGCCCTGGAACTGCTTGATTGCCACAATGCCGCGGCAGGTGTGCGAAGCAAGCCGAGACCGGCGGTGTGGGCCCGCGTGTGCGAGGTGCTGGACCTGACTCAGATCCGGTCAGCGGTGCGCTATCGGCTCAGGAGCCGGGCAGTGACCGTAACTTCCGCGTGACTTCGGTGGGCTGACGGCGATGTAGACCACCGTCGGGGTCAGCCCTCCCGCACCCGCCGGCGGAACTCCTCGGCGCTGTCGCATTCGACTACCGCGTCGGCGACTCGCGCGATGTCTTCCTGTTCGGAGATCCGCTCCAGCACTGGCAGGAGCTGTTCGGCGGTGCCGGGACCGAACCTGCGGCTGACCATCCGGTGCACCAGTTCGCGCTCCCGCTCGATGCCCTTCTCGATCCCCTTCTGCAGCCACAGCTGGTCCCGCTCCTCGCCCCACTTCCGGGCCCGCTCGATCAACGTCGACATGGTTCCATCCTCCTGGTTCCTCAATTTGCGTTGCAACTCTCGGCCCGCGGGGCCGAACCGCTGTGTAAGCACCTGCGTGATCCAGACCAGGAAGGTCGCGGCCAGGTCCGGTTCCTTGACCGCCGCGACCCCGTCCGCCAGCGACCCGACCAGCTCCTCCAGCGCCTCCGCCGTGGGCGCCTGCTCGAACCTCGCGATCATCGCCAGCACGTTGTCGGGCGGCAGCGAGTCCGGGTCCTGCGCCCGGATCTCGATGAGAAGATACCGCTGGCGGGGCTGGTATCCAAGCAGTTCCTTCGGCACGGGGGGCAGGAGGTCAGCGACATCCTGCGCCGCCGTCCAGCGCCGCTCGCCGTTGTAGATGACGACGGGCAGCACGAGGGGGTATTCGCCGCCGGGCCCGAGGTCCTCCCTGCCGAGCCGCATCCAGATGGTGGAGGTGTAGTCCATGATTCGGAGAGCCATGCGTCGGTCCACGGTCGACTGGAACTCCAGCAGGATCAGGATGTAGACCCAGCCGCCGCCGGTGGTCCCGATGCGCCATAGCATGTCGGTGTGACGTTGACCCAAGGTGCGGGTGACGAAGCTGTCGGGCAGTCGTTCCAGGGTGGCGAAGTCGAGGTGGCGGGCGAGTTCACCTGCGGCCGCAAGCAATGTGTCCTGCACGGTCTGCGAGTGGGTGAAGAAGTTCTTGTAGGAGGCGTCGTGTTTCGGGCCCTCTGGCCGTTGCTGCTTTCCCGGCATGACGGGCGGTCCCCTCGGTGGGAAGGACGGCGGGAGTCGGCGTCGGGGGCTGGGCCCGCCGGTCCTTGGGTGGTCAGGAGGGAATGGTGCCGAGGGGCCGGGGGCGGGGGAATGGCTGGATGGGACTGATTTCGGGATGACGGGATTTGGGAGGTGGATGGCCAGCAGATGTAACCAGAACATGACAGATTGTAAGGTAAGCATGACAATCCAGAACGCGTACTTAGCCACGGCGCCCCCGACGCCGCCTGCTGTGGCCGGTCAGTCGCAACGGTTCCGCCCCCCCCCCCCCCCCCCCCCCCACACTCTTCCACCCTATCCACACCGCACCCCACGCACTCCCTCCCCACCCCCACCCACCAACC
>JAPOOQ010000449.1 GCA_026713345.1 Gemmatimonadota bacterium
AGCGGATCGGTGACCGATTACATCGTGTGGGCGAAGAACACGAGTGACCCGTCGGACACGGATTTCGAGTACTTCCTGTCCGACGGGTGCGGGAAGACGGTGACGATGAATGTGTCGTCGTCGACGGCCACGTACACCGTCCAGGTACAGGCACGGACGATATTGGGAGCACGAAGCGCGTGGTCCGATCCGGTGACCATATCCAGGATGCAGGTCGGCGGCACGTCGGACCCCGACCCGCCCGCCACGCCGACGCTGACGGCGGTCACCTCGGGAAACAATGCGCCGACCGCCACGACGCTGACCTTCACGATCGGCTGCGTGTCGGGGGCAGTGGCGAACTACGTCCTGCGGTTGGTGAACGCGGCGGACTCGACGGACACGTATACGAAGAGCGTCTCCCCGCTCGCCGACTGCAGCTCGATCACGACGACCGTGGGGAACCTGCCGAGCCGGACGACCGCCACTACGTACAACGTCAGCGTCCGTGCGGAGGCCTCCAGTGGACCGCACAGTGAGTGGTCCACCGCGATCACCGCGACGACGACAGCCAACGGCCAGCAGGTCGTCGGCGGCGGCACGACGGACCCCGACCCCACGGACGAGCTGACGGCCTCGTTCGAGCAGGTGCCTGACGAGCACGACGGCAACAGCCAGTTCAGCTTCCTCGTGCGCCTGAGCGAGACGGTGGGCCGGTTCAGCAAGTCGCCGCGGGTCGAGTCGTTCGAGGTGACGCGGGGCCGCGTGCAGAGCGTCGAGCAGGCCGACGCCGGGCTGTGGCGTGTGCAGGTGAAGCCCAACTCGTGGCGCCGGGTCGGCGTGACTCTGGCCGGCGGCAAGGACTGCGACGACCCCGGCGCGGTGTGCACGCGGGACATCCGGCCGCTGGCGAACACGGTGACGGCGGAGGTCCCGGGGCCCGCGGGGCTCAGAGTCGCCCCCCGCGACGGGAGGCGCGCGATTGCGGAGGGTAGAGCGGTCGTCTTCGCGGTGACGCTGAACCGCGCGGTGTCGGGTACGGTCACGGTGGACTACGCCACCGAGGACGAGACCGCGACGGCGGGCGCCGACTACACGGCCGCGTCGGGAACGCTGACCTTCGCACCGGGCGAGACGGAGAAGACGGTGCGGGTGGAGACCCTGCCCGACCTGATCGACGAGGACCAGGAGATCTTCCGACTGAACCTGTCGAACGCGTCCGGGGCCGGAATCCGCGACGGCAGGGCGGCAGGCCGGGTCAAGGACGCGAAACCGGCCAGCGGATTCACCTTCGGCCAGGTGGGCGGAGTCACCTATGCCCTGTCCGGGCCTGAGGACCCGAACCTCGTGGAGGGGCGGACGTACGAGCTGAAGGCCACGGCCAGCGAGCCGGTCGCGGAGGACGTCACCGTGGAGGTGATGGTCGACGGTGCGGACTACAGGGTCGCGCCGATCGTGATCGAGGCCGGCGAGACCAAGGGGATCACCACGCTGATGGTGACGGAAGACGAGGCCGATGAGCCGACGGATATGCTGGTGCTGATCGGTTCCGTCGACGGCGTGGAGATCGGGGAGCTGACACTCCACGTGTGGGACGCGGCGGTGCCGGCGCTGCCGTTGGGCGGACTGCTGCTGCTCGGAGGGCTCCTGCTGTGGCGCGGCGTGCGACGGCGCTGACACCTCGGCGGCAAGACCGTCATCGCGATGGGCGAACGGCCCTACCGCAGCACGCGGGCGATGAACCGGGGCCTTCCGAGCGCGTGGCGATCCCTCGAGGTCGCGGAAGGCGGGGTGAACTCCTACAACCCGAAGACGGGGATGGTCCAACCGAGCGACGACGGCGACATCATCTACTGGGCGGTCGACACCGACCACGACGGCAAGAGCTTCTTCGCGAGCCTCATGCACTTCCCGCTCGGGACCAGCGACAAACAGGTACAGAAGTTCCGCGCGAAGCTCGCGCAGTGCCCGACGATGGACGCCGAGAAGTGGAAGTACTCGCACTGTCTGACGAGCATCCCCTTCGACCCGCCAGGGAGCGGGATGATCGCGGTGCGCATCACCACCGCGACCGGCACCGGACCAACCAAAGAACTCGGAGACAGTTCTCCGAGGACCTGCGGAACGTGACGCTCGCGGCGCCAAGCGTGAACCGCAATCAGAAGCGGGACCACGACGCGGCCGGCTGGCTCCCGCCGATAAACCGCTGCTGATTCGCGGCACGCGTCATCAACGTGAAACGGGCCTACGGCCTGACTGTCGACCGCCGCGAGCGCGACACCCTGGCCCGCACCCTCGCCGGCTGCGCCGACACCGACATCGACATGACACCGCGCGGAACCGTCGCGGCAGCGTCGCCACCGGCAAGCCGCGGCAAAAAACTGACGTTCCCGGTGTACACGCCGTCGGGGATGACGACGACACGTTGCCCTGATCCCGATGCAACAAGGGCGATCGAAGCGCTGAACGCGGCGTACGAGCTGACGAAGAACGAGGAAACGCGGCAGTGCAGGGACGGGCGGTGCGCGGTCCGGGACACGTGGGACGAGGCCGTTGCTCAAGCTCTGGGCATCGACGTCGAGACGATCTTCGAGTACGCGGAGCTGCTCGCGAGCGAGCCGGCAGTGTCAGCGACGAGATGGGCGAGAACGCTTACCGGGCTGTACGGAGAGAACCACAGCTGAGTCGAAACGGGTGTTTACAGCTGCAAGGTCCGGGGCACGCAACCGAGGGCCGAGAACTAGGCCGAGAGCCTGTCGGCATCAGCGACCGCTTCGCGGGGCGACGGGGAAACCTGCTTCTCAGTGGACGCCGGTTGGCCTCCGTCAGGCACGTGACCGTGCTTGCGCGCCATCTCCTCAACCACGGAGACCGCCGCGGCTGCCGGCGAGGTCGGTCGGCGCTCGCCGTTCGGACCGGTCAACATCGGGCGTTTTCGGGGCATACCGGAAGTCTACTCGTCGTTGTGGCGGGCTGTCAAAAAGTGCATTTGGAGCCGATAACGGGGACCCCGTTATCAGGCGATCCAGCACTCCAAAGGTGCAGGATCTGCCGATAACGGGGACCCCGCGAACGGCTCCAAATGCACCTCGCGCGGACCCACCACACGCGTCGGTGGACCAATCAACGGGGACCCCAACAACGACTCGTTGAGCTGGTTCACGGAATCGTGATCCGGTTCATTGGATCAGTGCCGAGGGGCAGATGGATACACGACCA
>JAPOOQ010000450.1 GCA_026713345.1 Gemmatimonadota bacterium
AGTCCAGTACGGGATCGGCGGGGTCACGAAGCCGCTCCACCGCGACTGCGAGGACGTCGAAGTCCTCCAGATAGCGCTCGAGCGCCTGCCGCACGATCGCGGCACGGCTTCGCCTGAGCTGAGTTGCCGCAGCGTCCAGCGCCTCGACGAGCCCGTCGGGGACTCGCGCGGTGATTTGCATCACATGAGTATCCTTTGATTGACATTGATCTGATCCCGTCTGAGTATATGTGACTCCCACGACACCTGCAACTCTCGTCAGGGTTCGACCACAGCATGCGATCCGATGTCAGCCAGCGATCATCGTCACGGGCGCCCTACCTGCCAGTTGCCCCTCCGCCCCGCAACTCCTCCAGCAACCCGCGCACCAACTCCACCACGAATTCCGGCGTCTCGTACGGGAAGTCGTGCCCCGTCCCGGGTGGCGAGTGGACGAGCCGCGCGTCGCTCGACACGTCCAGGTACCGCACCCGCGCCCGCTCGAAGAAGTTCCGCGCGCGCACCGCCGCGGCCTCGTCCAGACCGAGCGGCTCGACGAGCCCCGCCGCTCCCTCACCGGGGACGACCACTACGACGGGGAGGTCCCCCAGCTCACCGTCGTAGACGACCAGGTCGGGCGCGGTCTCCGTGATCTTCCCCGCGCCGAATTCGCGGTAGATCGAGGCCTCCGCGAAGGAGGTCGCCGGGCGCCGTCGATTCGCGGCCATGGCGTCGTTCACGTCGGCCAGCAGGGTGCGTTGGCGCCGAAGCAGCTCCCCGGGTTCGGTGTCCGATTCCACTATTGCGTCGTCCCGGTTCCGCCAAACGCCGACAAGCTTGGCGAGTCCCTCCCGCTCGGCCTGCCTGGCGAGGTCGCGCAACTCGCCCGCCCCGTACGCCGGCGCGTAGACAAACGCATCGGGTGGTGACGCATTAAGCAACACCACTGCCGCAATTTGCTCCGGGTAGCGCCGCGCGAAGTTCGCCGCCAGCAGTCCGCCGTACGAGTGTCCCACCACAACGAAGGGACCCTTCTCGTCCGCCCGCTCCAGCAGCCTCGCTAGCTCGACCGCCTCGACCGCCGTCCGGCGCGGAAACGGTCCGGGATCGCTCCAGCCGGTGCCCGGACGGTCGAAGAGGATGGATCGCGCCTCGCCGCGCAGCGCGCTGTGCAGGTGGTACATCGCCAGCCCCTGGCTGTGCGCCCCCGGGATCCACACCACAGAAGGCCCGCCCCGGTCGTCCCCCTCGGCGAGGATGTGCATCCGGTAGCCGCCGACATCGATCCGCTCCCCCGGGGCCGGATGTCTCGAACCGTGGTAGGCGACGATCGCCACCGACACAAGCGCGCCCACCAGAACGAGCCCCGCGCCCCCGCACACGATCCACGCGAGCAGCTTGCCCAGACCCCGGTGAGGGGACTTCGACCGCCGCGCCCACGACAGCAGGAACACCCCGGCCAGCACAAGGAATACCGCGACGATCACCCCGCCCCAACGATGGGCAATCAGCGGATAGAGGATCTCGATCACCGGCGGCTGCCCGCGGCCTGCGGCTCCGTCAACTCCACGCCCACATCGGGCCCCGACCCGCTCCCCAGCCGCAGCGAGCCCGGCAGCTCCACCTCGCGCCGCACGTACCCCAGCCCGATCGCCTGCCCGAACCGCGGCGACTGCGCCACCGAAGTCACCCGCCCGCGCACCTTCTCCCCCCCGGCCTCGAAGAGCTGGTCACCGGGTCTGGCCGCCGCCTCGCCGAAGCGCAGCGCGCGCAGATTCCAATTGACGCGCCCGCGATGCCGAATCCGCACGATCACTTCCTGACCCGTATAGCACCCCTTATCGTGGTCGAAGGCCCGGTCCACGAGCCCCGCCTCCACCGGAATCGTCGTCTCGTCCATGTCGGTACCGTACGCCGGATACCCCGCCTCGACGCGCAGCGTGTCCCACACGCCCTGGCCCCCCGGCGCCGCACCGGCCTGCCCCAGCCGCTCCCACGCCGCCTCCATCCCGGCCGCGGGCAGCCACACGTCCCACGACGGCACCTGCTCGACCGCCCTCGCGACCAGCGCCCCGTCCGCGCCACGGCCCGCCAGCTCACCACACGGCCCGCCGTCCAAAAGCACGAACCCCTCCGCCGGCGCCGCGCCAAAGACCGCCGCCACCACATCCCCCGCCTCCGCACCCAGCACGGTGAGCAGCCCCGTCCGGTCCCCCAGGTCCTCGACCCGGGCGAGCCGTGGAGGAAGGAAGCGGTTGAAGTGCCCCAACACGGCTTCCACCCCGCACGTGGCGACACTCAGCCCCAGCCCCTCCTCCCCGCCAGCCCCCAACCAGAGGGTCACCAGATCGGTGACCATCCGGCCCTTGGGCGTCAGGATCGTCCCGAAGACGGCGTCCCCCGCCAGCGCCCCGCGCGGCTCCGGCTCCGGCACTCCGCCCTCGCCCTCACGCGGCCCCCCCACCCCCACCGGCGGCTCCGGCACCCGGCACGTCAGGATCCCGTTCAG
>JAPOOQ010000451.1 GCA_026713345.1 Gemmatimonadota bacterium
CTTTTCACGGCCGGTTCGGTCGCGTTGTTCTGTGGCTACGCCAGGCGGGGACGCGAGCCCCTTCCCTGGTTTTGCCTGGCGCTCGCTTTCGCGGTGAGTCCGGGGGTGATCGACTACTCCCGCTGGATGCTCAGCGAGGCTCCGTTCCTCTTCTTCACCCTCGGGGCCCTGTGGATGCTCCGCGAGGACGGGCGCGGCTCCGGCACCGGCCGGCCGTTCTGGCTGGCGCTGGCCGCATCCGTGATGAGCTTCTACGTGCGTTCGATCGGGGCGCTGCTGCTGGTCGCGACCTCTTTGACCTACCTGTTGCGCCGCCAGTGGAGGAAGTTCCTGATCCACGGCGTGGTCGGCGCCGGGCTGACCATCCCCTGGCTCGTGCGGAGCCGTCTGGTCACGGGGACCACGTCCTCCTACATCGAGGAATTCCTGCTGGAGAACGTGTACGCGCCCGATGCCGGATACCTGGACTTCTTCGGGATGGTGGGACGGTTCTTCGAGAACGGGCGGCTGTACGCGACCCGGGAGCTGCCACGGGCGCTGGTGGGCTCGGACAGCGCGTGGGCGGCGAACCCGCTGGTCGCGCTGGTCGCCGTGGTGGTCTGCGCGCTGGTGCTCTGGGAGCTGGCCCGGAGATTCCGCAAGGGCCCGGGAGCAGCGGAACTGTACCTGGTGCTCACCTGCGCGGCGATCATGCTCTTTCAGACGAGTGTCAACGACGTGCGCTACCTGGTGCCGCTCATTCCGCTCTTCATGCTGTATGCGGCTGAGGGGATCGCGGCGCTCGCGGGGAGCTTTGGCCGGAAGGCCCCTGTGTACCTGGCGCTGGTACTCGCGGCGCTGGCGCTCGGGGCCCACTCCGCCCGGATCCCGGGCAATGTGGACATGATCGCCCGCTACTCCGCCGGGGACCGCTACGCGGGGTACCATCCGGCCTGGCGGACCTTCTTCGACGCGGCGTACTGGGTGGAGGCGAACACGCCGGAAGACGCGGTCGTCACCGTGCGCAAACCCCGCCTCTTCAATGCCCTGGCCGACCGACGGGTGCGGCTCTATCCCTACAGCACCGATGCGGACTCCGTGCTCCAGGTCGTGCGGACCACCGACTTTGTGCTCATTGATGCGATCTTCGGTACGACTCAGCAGTACCTTGTTCCGGCGGTGCAGCAGCAACCCGGGCAGTTCTTCCTCGTCCACCAGACGGAAGCTCCCGTCACCTTCGTCCTCGGAGTCAGAGATGCCGTACCTCCGGAAAACCCGTAGTCGCCGGTCCGGCGGCGCCGCCGCCTTCCTCGCCCTCGCCCTCCTCACCCTCCACGGCTGCCAGCCGGACGCCTCGAGCGCCGCCGGCAGCGCATTCCTCGATGCGGGCGGCGCCTTCCCGGCAGAGTGGGCCTTCGCGGCGGAGGCCCGCCCCGTCACGGCCAGCGAAGGCATGGTGGCGACCACCGACGAATACGCAACGCGCGTCGGCCTGCACATCCTCGCGGCCGGCGGCAACGCGGTGGACGCGGCGGTCGCGACCGGCCTGGCCCTCGCGGTGGTGAACCCCGAGGCCGGGAACCTGGGCGGGGGCGGGTTCATGATGGTCCGGCTCGCGGACGGGACCGTCTACGCGCAGGACCACCGGGAGAAGGCGCCGGTGGCGGCCACCCGCGACATGTACCTGGACGCCGACGGCAACGTCACCGACCGGTCCGTGGTGGGGCACCTCGCGGCGGGGGTGCCGGGGACGGTGCAGGGGCTGTGGGAGGCGCACGAGCGGTTCGGAAGCCTCACTTGGGCGGAGGTGGTGCAGCCGGCGATCGATCTGGCGGGGGGCTTCGAGGTCACCGGCCGGCTCGTTTCCACGCTGGAGGCCGCGCAGAACGGGATCCGGACCTTCGAGGCGAGCGCCGGGATCTTCCTGCCCGGCGACGCGGTCCCCACGGTCGGCGACACCTTCTCGCAGCCCGATCTCGCCCAGGTCCTCACCCGGCTGCGCGACCAGGGCCCCGACGACTTCTATCGCGGCGAGACCGCCGCCCTCATCGCGGCGGAGATGGAGCGCGGCGGGGGCATCATCACCCTGGAGGACCTCGACCGCTACACCTCGGTGTGGCGCGAACCCGCCGCCTTCGACTACCGCGGCTACACGGTGCACTCGATGCCGCCCCCATCCTCGGGCGGCCTCACCATGGCCGCGATCGCCAACCTGGTGGAACGGTGGGACCTCGGGGCGATGGGGTGGAACACGCCCGAGACCATCCACGTCATGGCGGAGTCCTTCCGGCGCGCCTACGCCGACCGCAACGAGTACCTCGCCGATCCCGACTTCGTCGAGCTCCCCGTCGAGCAGTTTCTCTCGGACGAATACGCCGACAGCCGCGCGGCGACGATTTCGCTGGAGCGCGCCACGCCCTCGGCCGAGGTCGCGCCCGGGATCGACGCCTTCCTGGACGAGAGCCACACCACGCACTACTCGGTCGTGGACGCCGGGGGCACCGCGGTTGCGGTCACGACCAGCGTGAACTCGTGGTACGGCGGCAAGGTGGTGGTCGACGGCGCCGGGTTCTTCCTGAACAACACCATGGACGACTTCGCGGCCAAACCCGGCACCGCGAACCAGTTCGGGCTCGTGCAGGGCGAACGCAACGCGGTCGGGTCGGAGAAGCGGATGCTGTCCGCCATGAGCCCCACGATCGTGGAGGACCCGGACGGCAACCTCTTCCTCATCACCGGCACGCCGGGCGGCGCCACCATCATCACCACGGTGCTGCAGTCGATCTTCAATGTGATCGACCACGGCATGAACGTGGTCCAGGCGGTGCATGCGCCACGGGTCCATCATCAGCACCTCCCGGACCTCGTCTTCTACGAGTACCGGGGCCTTCCGGCGACAACCGTGCAGGCGCTGGAGGCGCTCGGCCACACCGTGCGGCAACGCGACCCGGGTCCCCCCGACGCCTACTTCGCCGGCGGCATGTCCGGCGATGTCCAGCTGATCATGGTGATGCCCGACGGCACCTACGAGGGCTGGTCAGACCCCAGGCGCGGCGGGTTGGCGCTCGGCCGGTAGCACGTCCAACCCCGGCAGCGTGTCCACCCGGGGCAGCGTGTCCCAGCCCGGGAGCGTGTCCCACGGGAAGACCTCCGGCCCCATGATCGGACCCACGCGGACCCCTGCCCTCAACTCGACCACGACGACCGCCCCCTCCAGGATCCGGCCCGGCACCTCGCGATCCCCCGAGCGGTTCCGCTGGAAACGGCGCGCGATGTCCGCGCGGGGGTCGACAACCACCGGCACGTTGATCACGGCTCCCTCCACCGGCCACTCGGCGTTCAGCGCCGACAGCGTCTCGAACACCATCTCCAGGATCGGCGGCTCGTCGAGCCCCGGAGACCCCGCCGAGGTCAGGATCCGTCCCAGCAGCTTGACGCCGCGCGGGATCAGCACCTCCCCCGAGGGATCCGCCACGTCCTCCGCCACAGTGGCGACCACCGCGTCGCCCGGCCGGTAGAGATCCGTGGAGATCTCGTGGTCGACCGTTACGCGGATCCGGGTTCCGGCCGGGACGCGTAGGGTCGTGAGTTCCTCCAGGTCGGCCGCGGCCTGTCCGTCCGCCCCCGGCACCGCTCCGTCCGCGGTCACGCCACCGTCCGGGAGCCCCACCACACCCACGTCCGGGTTCCCGTCAGCGCCAGGGAGCGGAGTTGCCGCGGCCGGGTCGTTCTGGTCCGCGGAAGGTGAAGTCGCCCCGGAGGCATCGGTTTCCATGCCGGATTCGGCTCCGTCACCCGACTCCTCGCCCTCTCCGCCCGCCTCGCCCTCGGCCCCGCACCCCACCATCAGCAACGCCACAAGCACGAACCACCGGCGTGGATCGCCGGCAGCGGCAACCCGGCCCCGCAGCAGAGCGCGGGCCAGCGCGCGCGTAGTCCGGACACGAGCCCACAGACCTCGTCGCCTGCCCCTTGTCTTCATTGTCTCCATCCTGACACTTTCCGGCCTCCATCCTGACACCATGCGGCGGTTACCCGGCCCCCGCGGCGCGGCTTTCGCTTTAATTATAGACACCGCCCGGCTCACGACGACTCCCCCACCCCCCCTGCCATGCGCGAACTCAAGACCGTCCTGCCCTACTTCCGGCCCTACCGGCGGGCCATGATCCGGGGGATGGTGCTGGTCGTCTTCGCCAACGCGTTCACCCTCGTTCAGCCGTTCCTGGTCAAGCTGCCCATCGACGCGATGACGGGCCCGGGCGGGGCCGACCCGGACCTGGTGCGCCGCACGGTGATCACCTACGCGCTGCTGATCGTCGCCGCGGCCATCGCGGGGGGCGCGACCCGCTACTGGATGCGCGAGATCCTCAACGGGCTCAGCCGCCGGATCGAGGTCGACCTGCGGAACGACTTCGTGCGGCATCTGCTCCGCCTCGACGCCGGCTTCTACTCGGCCAACCGGACCGGCGACCTCATGAGCCTGGCCACGAACGACACGCTGGCGGTGCGGCAGGCGGTGGGGCCGGCGGTCATGTACACGGCGAACACGGTCATCAGCTTCGTGATAGGGCTGGCGGTGATGATCTACATCAGTCCGTGGCTGACGCTGGCGGCGCTGGTGCCCCTGGCGGTCCTGCCCCCGGTGGTCACGTGGTTCGGCAAGACGATCCACGTCCGCTTCGAGCGGATCCAGGAGCAGTTCGCCGCGCTGTCGACGATGGTGCAGGAGAACCTGAGCGGGGTCCGGATCGTGCGGGCCTACGGGCAGGAGAGGGCCCAGGCCGTCGAGTTCGAGGCGCTGAACCAGGTGTACCTGAAGCGCAACATGCACCTGGCGTACGCGTCGGGCGCCTTCCACCCCATCATGGGACTGCTGACGGGCGCGGGGATGGTGGTCGTGCTCTGGTACGGCGGGAGCCTGATCATGGCGGGGGGGATCGGGGTGGGCGACTTCGTGGCATTCTCGTTCTACCTGTCGCTCCTCGCGTGGCCGATGATCGCGCTCGGGTGGGTGGTGAACCTCTTCCAGCGCGGTGCGGCCTCGATGGCGCGCCTCAACCGCATCTTCGCGATCGAGCCGGCGGTCACCGCGCCGCCCACCCCCCGTCCCCCGCCGGAGGGCGGCGCCGCGATCGAGTTCCGGGACGTCTGCTTCCGCTACCCGGGGACCGAGCGTCTCGTCCTGGACGGCGTCTCCTTCACGGCGGAGCCCGGGCGCACGGTGGCCATCGTCGGCCCCACCGGCTCCGGCAAGAGCACCCTCGTCTCGCTCATCGCGCGCGTCTACGACCCGACATCGGGAGACGTGCTTCTCGGCGACGCCCCCCTCCCCACCTACGACCCCGCCGACATCCGCGCGCGCATCGGCTTCGCCCCCCAGGACAGCTTCCTCTTCTCGGCGCGGCTGGGCCGCAACATCGCGCTCGGGCTCCCGCCGACCGCGCCCTACGACGACATCAAGGCGCGGGTGCGCGAAGCCGCCACCGCCGCCCACCTCCACGAGACCGTCCTGGGCTTCCCCGACGGCTACTACACCCGCCTCGGCGAGCGCGGCATCAATCTTTCGGGCGGGCAGAAACAGCGGGCCACCCTGGCGCGCGCGCTGGCGATCGATCCGGCCGTGCTGGTGCTCGACGACGTACTGAGCGCGGTCGACACAGGCACCGAGTCAAGCATCCTGCGGGGGCTGCGGCGCGAGCTGAAGGGGCGCACGGCCTTCATCATCTCGCACCGGGTCACGGCCGTGAAGGACGCCGACCTCATCCTGGTGCTCGACGAGGGCCGGATCGTGGAGCGGGGGCGGCACGCCGAGCTGGTCAAGCTGGGCGGGACCTATGCGACGCTGCTGAGGCGGCAGTTGCTGGAGCAGGAGGTGGCGGGGGCGGCTTGAAGTGTAAGGTTGACCTTACATTATGACAACTGTTGTTTACTTACTGCTGATCAGCGGCGCCGCACAGCCGGGTTTCCTCCCCGCAGCCGCCGAACCTCCTCCAGCCCCCACAGCAGCTGGTTGTCCACCGCGTAGTCCATGGGGGTCCTGCCTTCGTCGTTGAGAACAGCAGGATCTGCCCCCAGTCTGAGCAGTATCGGGAAGACAGCAGCATTGTGCGACGCGGCGGCGTGCAGCGCCGTCCAACCCCGCGGGCCCGGTGAGTTGAGGTCCGCACCACCACGCACCAGCGCCTCCACAACTGCGGGATTGCGATTGTTGCCCACCGCCAGCTCCAGCGGCGTCCAGCTGCCCCGCAGCGCCAGCCGAATGCCCAGGTCGCTGACCCGCAACAGGGAGCCGCCCGGACCGCCTATCACACGGTTCACATCCGCTCCGCCCTCGATCAGCGCGGTGATGACCTCCGGACCGGGATTCGACCGGGCCGCTTCGTGCAGGGGCGGCAGGCTCGCGAAGGGCGACTCGGGATCCGCCCCGGCGTCCAGCAGCGCTTCGATCACTTCCGGGTTCGGGTTGCTTCTGGCCGCCTCGTGCAGCGGCGTCCTGCCGCTGGATCGCCGCGCGTGCACATCGGCTCCGGCCTCCAGTAGCACCAGGGCGACTGCAGGGTTCCGGTTGAGTGCAGCCTGGTGCAGCGGGGTCTGGCGGGTCTCGCCCAGGGCGTGAACGTCCGCTCCCTCGGCCAACAGCACCGCGGCCACCTCGGGATCCGGATTGTGGGCTGCCGCCAGGTGCAGCGGAGTCCAGTCCCAGCCGATGTGGTATCCGGGCCCCCAAGCGCGCACATCCACTGGGACGCCGGCTTCGATCAGTGCTCGAACCGTGCCCGGCGTACCGCCGCGGGCGGCAACGTGCAGAGCCGTGTAGTCGCTTGGGCCCCGCGCGAGTACATCGGCCCCCGCGCGGAGCAACATGGGAATCACCATCGGGTCGCGGGTCCATTCGGCCGCCAGGTGCAGGGGCGTGGAACCCGGGTCCCGGAAGAACGGCGAGTCGGATCCCTCCGTCCTGGCGTTCACATCCGCGCCGACGTCGAGACAGCCGGCGACGACATCGGCGCTGGCCATCGCGAAGAACACCCTGGTGTTCATGTTTTCGCAGCTGACCGGATCGGCAACGCTGCCGGAACCGGACCGCACGGCCGGATCCGCCCCCAGTGCCAGCAGCCTCGCAGCAGCCGCGCGATTCCCGGACTCCACGGCGAGGTGCAATGGGGTCGCTCCCAGGTTGTTGCGGGCGTCCAGATCAGCCCCGGCACGCGCCAGCAGGGCAACCACGGCGTTCGCGTCGCCCCGTCGCCCGGCAGCGGCGTGCAACGGCGTGTTCCCCAGGGTGTCACGAGCGTCCACTGCCGCGCCCCCCTCCAACAGAGCGCTTGCGAGAGCTTCCGAATCCCGCCCGGCAGCGGCGTGGAGAGGCGTCCGGCCGTGGTAATCCCGGCCGTTCACCTCGGCTCCGGCCTCGATCAGCGCCGTCGCGAGCGCTGCGACATCGCTATACGCGCCGCCCAACCTGTGCAGTGGCAGGTTGCCGAACGAGTCCCTCATATCCAGCGGCGCTCCGGCCTCAACGCATCCCAGAATGCTCTCGTCGGGCGCATCGCCAAAGAAATTGAAGTCGATCCAGTCGCAGTTGGGGCCGGGAGTGGCAATCCTTCCCCGGCCGTCCGTGGCTTCCGTGTCGGCTCCCAACGCCACAAGGTGTTCGTTGGCAACGGTGTTACCGTGCTTCCACGCCGCGTGCAAGGGCGTTTCGCCCTCATCATTGCGGTCATTCACGTCCGCTCCGGCGCGCACAAGCGCGGACAGGACGGTCGTATCGGGCCGGGCGGCCGCCCGGTGCAGGGGAGTCTCGCCAGCCTGGGTTCGCGCGGATACCTGGGCACCTGCGTCCAGCAGCGCAGCCACGTTGTCGGCCTTGCCCCCAGCCACCGCCTGGTGGAGTGGGGTCTCGCCGTCGTCGTTCGGGGTGTTGGGGTTCGCACCGGCTTCCAGCAGTGCGGCGATGGTCTCGGGATCCGCGTACCTGGCCGCCGGATGAAGGGGGGACTCACCGGAGTCGTCCAGCAAGCCGGGGTTCGCACCGGCTTGCAGCAGAGCCCGGATCATCTCCACACCGTCGTCCGCCGCCAGATGGAGGGAGCCCCATCCAAGGTCGCCCCTCGCGTTCGGGTCCGCGCCCAGCGCCAGGAGTCTCAGCGTGAGTTCTTTGGCCGGGTCGCCTCGAAGGTCCCACAGGGCGGCAAGCAGAGGTGTGGATGGGGGTCGAGACCCACCGGGAATTGAGATGTTCACGGCCGTCCCCGCCGTCAACAGGGCATCGGCAACCGTAGTGTTCCCACGTTGGCGTGACCCCGGTCGTTCGATGGCCAGGACCAGTGGCGTCACGCCACCCGAGTTGAGCGCGTTGATGTCCGCGCCAGCCCGGACAAGCGCATCCACCACCAGGACCGAATCGTTCCCGGCAGCCATGTGCAATGGAGTGTTCCCTTCGTCATCCCTGGCGTCGATAGCCGCGCCCGTCTCGAGAAGCACTGCCACCACCGCGGGCTGCTCGTGCTCTGCAGCCAGATGGAGCGCGGACGCGCCAACGCCATTCCTTGTCCTGGTGCGGGCACCGGCCCTCAGCAACAACGTGGTAATCGCCGGATCCGGGTGGGCGGCAGCGTGATGCAGGACGGTGTTGCCGTAGTAGTCCGCGGTATTCAGATCCGCGCCCTGCTCCAGGCACCGGGCGTAGACCATGAGGTCCGCCGCCCGACTGAACACCGGCGTGGCCCAGTGCTCGCAGCTGGCCGGGTCGGCCACCTCGCCGCGATCGTTGCGCGCCAGCAAGTCGGCGCCCTGGCGCCCGAGTTCCTCGACGGCGGCCCGGTTGAGCCGGGGCTCGGGGGAGAGCGGGGAGATCGGGTTGTCCCACGCACCGTGCAGAGGGGTGTTGTCGCGCAGGTCGCGGGCATTCACGTCGGCGCCTGCCCGCACGAGAAGGGCGATGACCTCGGGGTACGGCGAGTGGCGGGCCGCGCTGTGCAGGGGAGTCGTCCCGGATTCGTCCAGGGGGGCGAGGGGGTCCGCGCCCGCACGGATGCAGGCGGCGACGGTGTCGGCCGAGGCTGTGGAGAAGAAACTGCGCGCGCCCCAGGTTGCACAGCTGGCAGGGGTGCGGCCGGGTGGATCCTGGGCGGGTCGCGGCGGGTTGTGGGCGGTCGCCGGGGCGCTGCCGACCAGCAACAGGAAGGTGACCAGAGAGGGAATTCTCATCCTTTGCCTCGCTACGACTTCCGCATCGTCATGTAAACATTACATAATGACAAGTGCAGTTGACAACCCGCGCGGGTTTGGACGGTTTTGAGCCCCACGTCCAAGTCCCAACCGCCCTCGCGCACGTCAGATCAACATAGCGCCGACCATGCCCACCCGCGATCCCTCACCCGAACCACTCCGGCTCGCTCCCCGCCCTCCACTTGACGTTGCACCCCACGCTGGGCATCTGCTCCGCCGCCGGCGCCTTCCCCGCCAGCACGGCATCCATCGCCGCGCGCAGGTCCTCGCCCGTCACCGGCACCCCCAACGACGGCCGGCTGATGTCGTACTGGCCCCGATAGGCAAGCGTCCCGTCGGCCCCGAAGAGGAAGAAGTCCGGCGTGCACGCCGCCCGGTACGCCTTCGCCACCTCCTGCGACTCGTCGAAGAGGTACGGAAAGGTGTAGCCGCGCCGGGCGACCTCTTCCTTCATCTTCCCGGGGCTGTCGTCGGGATGCGTCGTGATGTCGTTCGCGTTGATGCCCACGACCGCGACGCCACGCCCCTGGTACTCGGCGGCGATCCCGGCGAAGTGGTCCGCGAGGTGTTTCACGAAGGGACAGTGGTTCGAGAGGAAGACGACCAGAAGCGCATCGGTGCCGCTGAAGTCGGAGAGCGTGACGGTTTCGCCCGTCGCGGGCTCGGGGAGCGAGAAGTCGGGCGCGGGCGTGCCCAGCGCCAGCATGGTGGAAGGGACGAGTGCCAATTGAGTGTCTCCTTTTTGCGGATTACAGCCGCTCCAGCAGGAACTCCGGCGTATACCGGTTGAGCCACGCCGCCAGCACCACGAACGATCCCGTCACCAGCAGGATCCCCAGAAGCACCAGCAACAGCCCCGCCCCCTTCTGGATCAGGGGCAGGTAGCGGCGGGCCCGCGTGAAGGCGCGCAGGAAGCGCTCCAGCGCCAGGGCGGCCAGCAGGAACGGGATCGCGAGCCCCATCGAGTATACGAAGAGGAGGAGCATCCCCGTTCCGAGGTGCTCCTGGGACGCGGC
>JAPOOQ010000452.1 GCA_026713345.1 Gemmatimonadota bacterium
CCCCCGCCCCCCGCCCCGCGGCGGCCACCTCCCTGGCGCACTCGGACGGATTCCCCCCGCCCGCGTTCGTGACCACCCTGACGCCGCGCTCCACGCACGCCGGGAAGATTCGCTCCATCAGCCCCGCGAAGTCCCGCGCGTACCCCGCCGCCGGATCCCGCGACCGCTGCTTCTGCATGATCGACATCGTGACCTCGGCCAGGTAGTCCAGCATGAGGTAGTCGATCGGTCCTCCTTCGACCTGCCGGACCGGGGCCTCGAGGTCGTCGCCCCAGAACCCCTGGCCGCTCGCAATCCGGATCACGGCTGCGTCCCCGCCAGCCCCGGCGGCAGCACGAACGCGCCGACGTGGGGGCCGGGGTTGTTCCGCGCGGCGCGCAGAAGCAGGGTGAGGGTGTCGCGCAGCTCCTCGGGCAGCACCACCGCGTCCACGAAGCCGCGCGCGGCCGCAAACGTGGAATCCAGCTGCCGGTCGTAGTCGGCCCTGACCTCGTCCATGCGGGTCTCCAGATCCTCGTCCGGCACCTGCCCCGCGGCCTTCAGGCGGTCCAGCTCCCGTCCGAAGAGCGCCATCACCGCGCTTTCCCCCTCCATCACCCCCATGCGGCCTGTCGGGAGCGTGAGGATGAAGTCGGGATCGAACCCCTGCCCCGCCATCGCGTAGTAACCCGCCCCGGATGCGTGGTTGAGGGTGAGCACGAGTTTCGGAACGAGGGTCGTGGCCATTGCTTCGACGAAGCGGGCGCCGGCCCGGATGATCCCGCTGTGCTCGGCCTCGGGACCCACCATGAACCCCGAGACGTCCTGCACGAAGAGGATCGGCGTCCCTTGCCGGTTCATGGTGTCGATGAAGTAGGCGGCCTTCTCGGCCGACTCCGTGTAGATGATGCCGCCGAAACGGGGAGGGCCCCCTTGCCGGTCCTTCACCATCGTGCGCCGGTTCGCCATCACCCCCACGGGGATTCCCGAGACCGTCCCGATCCCGCAGATCAGTTCGGCCGCATGCTCGGCCTGGAACTCCCGCAGGCCTCCGCCGTCGAGCACCGTGTCGAGGACCTCGAACATGTCGTAGGGGTGGCGATGATCCTCCGGGAGAAGCTCGTGGAGGTCGGTCGCGGGCCGGGCGGGCGGCTCGAACCGGGGCTCGGCTCTTCCTCCGTGCTTCGCATCCGGCAGTTCCGCGACCAGCTCACGGAGCCGGGCGATACACTCTTCGTCGTCCGCCACGCGGTAATGGGCCACCCCGCTGACACCCGTGTGCACCGCCGCCCCCCCCAGCGCCTCCCTGCCGACGGTCCGGCCGGTCGCGCCCTTCACCAGGTTGGGCCCGCCGAGTCCCATGAAGCTGGTCCCGTCCACCATCAGGATCACGTCGGAAAGCGCAGGCAGATAGGCGCCCCCCGCGATACACGGCCCCATCACCGCCGCGAACTGCGGGACGCGGAGGTACCGGCGCATCACGGAGTTGTAGAAGAAGATCCTTGCAGCGCCGTACTGACCCGGGAAGACGCCGCCCTGGTACGGCAGGTTCACTCCGGCCGAATCCACGAGGTAGATGATGGGGATGCGGCAGCGCATCGCGATCTCCTGCGCGCGAAGGATCTTTGTGATGGTCTCGGGCCACCATGAACCGGCCTTCACCGTCGCGTCGTTGGCGACCACCGCGACCTCCCGTCCCTCGACCACGCCCACCCCCGTCACGACCCCGGCCGAGGGTGCTACGCCGTCGTAGAGGTCGTGCGCGACCAGAAGCCCCACCTCGGCCCACGTCGTGTCGGGATCGAGGAGGAGGTGCAGCCGGTCTCGCGCCGTCAGCTTCCCCCGGTCGCGTTGCCGTTGGATCCTCTCTGTCCCTCCGCCCAGCCTCAGACGGCTGCGGAGAGCGAGAAGCTCGCGCCCCCGGCGTTCCATGCGGCCGGGGTGCGACGAAGGGTCCTGGGATGGGTTGTCCACCGCGCTTCTAGTAGGGGTCCTCGCGCTCGGCGAACCAGTCCCGGATGTACGCGACGGCGTCGCCGGTGGTGGTTCCGGGGCCGAAGACCCGCCCCACGCCCAACTCCCCCAGCGCGGCGGCGTCCTTGTCCGGGATGATCCCGCCCCCCGTGAGCAGGACGTGCTCCAGGCCTTGCGCGTTCAGGAGTTCGCGAACCCGCGGGAAGAGGGTCATGTGTGCCCCGGAAAGGACCGACATCGCCACCACGTCCACGTCCTCCTGGACCGCCGCCGCGACCACCATCTCGGGCGTCTGGTGGAGGCCCGTGTAGATGACCTCGAATCCGGCGTCCCGAAACGCGGCGGCGATGACCTTCGCGCCCCGGTCGTGGCCGTCGAGGCCGGGCTTCGCCACCAGCACACGGATTCGCCTGTCGGAAACCGGCATCGGGGTTGTCTCAAGCGGTAGGGGATCGATTGGACCGACTGCGCCGGACGGACCCTGGCGCACCGGCACATTGCGGGGTGCCCTGGCGGGACCCGCCTGCAAGATACCGCTCCGGTCCCGGCCCGCTCAAGCCAGCTCGAACCCGCTCTCTTCGAGTTCGTGGCCCGCGCGGCTCTCCGGCGCGTCCACGATCCTGCCGTCGAAGAGGTGCACCGTGCGCTCGGCCGTGTGGGCGTAGCGGGGATCGTGCGTCACCATGCAGATCGTGGCACCGTCGGCGTGCAGCTCGGCGAGCAGCTTCATCACGGCCCGCCCGTTGCCCGAGTCCAGGTTGCCGGTCGGTTCGTCGGCGAGGAGGATCCGGGGCCGGCCCACGATCGCGCGGGCCACCGCTACCCGCTGCTGCTGTCCGCCCGAAAGCTGCGACGGGTAGTGGCTCATCCTGGACGCCATCTCCACGCGGTCCAGCACCTCATCGACCCGTTCGCGCCGCTCCGCCCCGGACACGCCGCGGTAGGTCAGGGGGAGCTCGACGTTCTCGAAGACCGTGAGGTCGCCGATGAGGTTGAAGGCCTGGAAGATGAAGCCGATCGCGCGGTTGCGAACTTCGGCCCGCCCGGCGGCGGAAAGTTGCTCGACCGCCTCGCCGTTCAGCAGGTACCGTCCTTCGGTCGGCGAATCGAGGAGGCCGAGAATCGACAGGAGCGTGGTCTTGCCGCAGCCCGAGGGGCCGGCGATCGAGACGAACTCCCCGGATGCAACGCTCAGCGTGACGCCGGCGAGGGCGTGGGTCTCCACCTCGTTGCTGCGGAACACCTTGCTGAGGCCGCTGAGCCTGATGATCGGCGAGGTCATGACCAAAGCTAACAGCGTCCGGGTCCCGGCCGGCGGCACTCGCCACCTCCCCGCGCGGGCTGCCGGGTCCGCCCTGGCGTCGCCTGGCGTTGCCAAGGCCGTGCGGGTTTGGCGAGACTTCCACATGCCGCGCCTTACCGATCCCGCCCGGGCCCTGCCTTGAACGCTCCCGAATCCTCGCTCCTGCGCCGCTACGCAGAGATGGTCGGACCCGAGCGCGTGCAGTGGGACGTGCCGCTCGCTCCACACACCACGTTCAGGATCGGTGGACCCGCGGATCTGTTCCACCGGGCCCGCACGGCGGAGGAGTTCTGCAGCGCGGTGGGCACGGCGCGCGAACTCGGG
>JAPOOQ010000453.1 GCA_026713345.1 Gemmatimonadota bacterium
GGAATCGGACACCGAACCCGGGGAGCTGCTTCGGCGCCAACGCACCTTGCTGGCCGACGTGAACGACGCCATGGCCGCGAATCGACGGCGCCCGGCGACCTCCTTCGCGGAGGCCTCGATCTTCCGCGAATTCGGCGCGGGGAAGGTCACGCAGACCGCACCCGACCTGGTCGTCTACGACGGCGAACTGGGCGACCTGCCCGTCCTGGTGGTTGTCCCCGGGGAGGGGGCGGCGGGGCTCGTCGAACCGCTCGGTCTGGACGAGGCAGCGGCAACGCGCGCGCGGAACTTCTTCGAGCGGGCGCGGGTGCGGTACCTGGACGTGTCGAGCGGCGCGCGGCTCGTCCACTCGCCCCCCGGGACGGGCCACAACTTCCCGTACGAGGCGCCGGAATTCGTGGTGGAGTTGGTGCGCGGGTTGCTGGAGGAGTTGCGGGGCGGAGGGGCAACTGGCCGGTAGGCGCCCCGTGACGATGATAGCTGGCTGACATCGGATCGCACACTGCGGTCGAACCCTGACGAGTTGCGGGTGTCGTGGGAGTCACATATACTCAGACGGGATCAGATCAATGTCAATCAAATGAGACTCATGTGATGCAAATCACCGCGCGAGTCCCCGACGGGCTCGTCGAGGCGCTGGACGCTGCGGCAACTCAGCTCAGGCGAAGCCGTGCCGCGATCGTGCGGCAGGCGCTCGAGCGCTATCTGGAGGACTTCGACGACCTCGCAGTCGCGGTGGAGCGGCTTCGTGACCCCGCCGATCCCGTACTGGACTGGGACGACGTCCGGCGTGAGCTACTCGATACGGATTAAGCGCAGCGCGGCCAGGGATCTCAGGCGGGTTCCCCGTGAAGATCGCCTGCGCATCATTCGCGCCATCGACCACCTGGCGGAGCAGCCGCTGACGGGCAGTGTGCTAAAGGGCGGATTGCGCGGTCTGCGGAGAGTCCGGGTCGGTTGCTACCGGGTGGTGTACGAAGTGCTGGACGATGAGCTGGTCGTCCTCGTGATACGTGTGTCCCACCGGCGGGAAGCCTATCGGTCGCGGTAGGGCTCACCCACTTTGGGGCGGCATACCGAGTTGCCCCCCGCGCGGGGCATGCGAAAGTTTGGAGTCGTCCATCCACCCACGACTTTCACGAGCGACGAAATGTACAGAACCCCCCTGCCCACCCTTCCTGCCCGGCTGACCTCCCTGTTCGCCGCGTCGGCCGCCCTGGCCGCTTTCGCCGCGACCCCCACCCCCGCCTCCGCCCAGTCGCCCTTCGAGTCCATGGACGTCTTCCAGCTCGAGTACGCGGCGGACCCGCAGATCACCTTTGCCGGCGACCGGATCGCCTATGTCCGGACCTCGATGGACATCATGACGGACCGCAAGCGTTCGGAGCTGTGGGTCGTGAACCTCGACGGATCTGGACACCGGCGCTTGGCTGCGGGCAGCTCGCCGCGCTGGACCCGGGACGGGACGCGGCTCGCCTACATCGCGGACGGCCAGATCCACGTACGCTGGATGGACACCGGGGAGACATCGACGCTGACCCAGTTGACGGAGTCCCCCAGCGGGATTCGCTGGTCGCCGGACGGGCGCTACATCGCCTTCAACATGCTGGTGCCGTACGCGCCGCCGAGCCTGTCCGCGCCGCCCAGGCCGCCTGCGGGGGCCGAATGGGCCGACCCTCCGATCATGGAGGACCGCTTCAAGAGCACCCAGGACGGGGTCGGCTATCTCGACTTCGGCTACAGCCACATCTTCGTGGTTTCGGCCGACGGGGGGACGCCGGTGCAGGTCACTTCGGGGGATTTCAACCACTCCTCGGCGGCCGCATGGACGCCGGACGGGCGGCACCTGGTCTTCTCCTCCAACCGCAATCCGGACTGGGAGCGGGACTTCCGCAACTCGGAGCTGTACATAGCGGCGGTGCCTGCCGGCGAGATCCGCGCGCTCACCGACCGGCCCGGACCCGACCACAGCCCCGCCGTCTCGCGTGACGGAAGCCGGGTCGCCTTCGTCGGCTACGAGGACCGCACCCGCACCTACCAGGTCAGCCAACTGCGGGTGATGCACCTGGACGGCAGCGGCCACCGCGTCCTCACCGCCGACCTCGACCGGAGCGTGTCCAACCCTGTGTGGGCCGAGGACGGGAGCGGGATCTATTTCCAGTACGATGACGAAGGCAACACAAAGGTCGGTTTCGTCACGCTGGACGGCGAGACGCGGGTAGTCGCGGAAGACGTCGGCGGCACGTCCTACGGGCGGCCCTACGGCGGCGGTTCGTTCTCGGTCTCGTGGGAAGGCATAGTCGCGTTCAACCGGACCCGCCCCGACATGCCGGGTGAAGTCGCGTGGACCAGCGGCGGCCAGGCATCCACCGTCACATCGCTCAACGCGGACCTGCTGGCCACGAAAACCCTCGGCGAGGTCGAGGAGATCTGGTGGGAGTCATCCTTCGACGGCCGGCGGATCCAGGGGTGGGTCGTCAAGCCGCCCGGATTCGATCCGCGCCGCCGCTATCCGCTCGTCCTGGAGATCCACGGCGGGCCGATCTCGAACTACGGCGACAGGTTCTCGGCCGAAGTGCAGCTTCTGGCGTCCGCAGGCTACGTCGTGCTCTACGCCAACCCGAGGGGCAGCACCAGCTACGGCGAGGAATTCGGCGACCTCCTCTACCGAAACTACCCCGGCGAGGACTACGACGACCTGATGTCCGGGGTCGACGCGGTGATCGCGCAGGGGTACGTCGACGAGAACAACCTGTTCGTCACCGGCGGCAGCGCGGGCGGGATCATGACCGCGTGGATCGTCGGCAAGACGGACCGCTTCCGCGCCGCGGCAGCGCAGAAGCCCGTCATCAACTGGATCAGCAAGACGCTCACCGCCGACAACTGGTACGGCTACTATCACAGCCGCTACGAGGGGCTGCCGTGGGAGAATCCGGACCCCTACTGGGAGTTCTCACCGATCTCACTCGTCGGCAACGTGGAAACGCCCACCATGATCATCACCGGCGAGGAGGACCTGCGCACCCCGCTGTCGGAGTCCTACCAGATGTATCACGCGCTCAAGATGCGCGGGATCGACACCGCCGTGATCCGGCTCCCCGGCGCGTCGCACGACATGAGCCGGCGGCCCAGCCAGCTGATGGCGAAGATTGCGAATGTCGTGGCGTGGTTTGAGAAGTACCGGGTGGCTGGGGTGAGTTGAGTTGAGGGAGGGCGGCGGCTGGTTTCAGCGGAGGGTAGGACGATGGACAGCAGAGTCAGCGATGGCACAAGCACCGTGCTCGTCTTCGCGCTGATCGCGGTCGCCCTGGCGGCCTGCGATTCCGGGGCCCGGTCCACAGACGCGGCGGCAACCGAGGGTCCGGGAGAGTTCGAGGGGAGACTCGACGGACCGTACAATATTGCCGTCGACCCGAACGGCGATGTCTGGGTGGGTACGTCTGGCAAACGCCTCATCTTTGCCCTTGCGCCGACCGGTGCAGCGTACGTCAGGCCGATGCCGACTCCGCGTGGGCGGTCGGACAGCGGCAGGCCCGTGTTTTCCGCCGACGGCCGAATTGGCTTGACGATTCTGGGCGTTGAAGGCCATTTCGGCGCCCGCGTCTGGGTGGATTCGGTGGGGAGCATTCTGCGCGAAGACACATTGCCTGCGCGTGCGGAGGGGGACCTGGGGTACGGCAGGATCACCTGGCAACGGAGTGACGGCAGCGAAAGCTATACGGGAATCCTCGCCCCGTTTGGCCCTCGTGACCGGTTGGCGCATGCCCGTTCCGGTGGGTATGCAAGAGCTGTCACGTCACGCTACGAAGTCGACTTGTATGGCGCCGACGGGGTTCTGCTTCAAACGATCCGCCGCGACGATTCAGGGCCCATGGTGTCCAGCGCCGAGCGGCAGCGCGAGGAGTTCGTGATTGACAGCTTGGCGGCCTTCTACGAGCAGCAGCCATTCCGGGTCGAGTATGAGCCGGGCGAAATCCCCGGGCAAAAGCCGCCGATCGACAATCTATGGTTCGACGAAGACGGCAGACTGTGGGTCAAGCTCTGGGACACGGACGGCGATTCGCTCGCACGGGCCCACGTCTACGGAGCAGCGGGCGAGTTCCTGTTCCATGCCGCGTGGCCGCGGGACGTGTCCCTGGAGGATGGGGCGATCCGCGGCGATGTGGCGATCGGGTTCGCGACGGACGAGTTCGACGTTCCCGAGATCGTGAAGATGGTGTTCGGGCCGGGGGCGAGTTGAGTTTACCTTACACGCGCTCTGGGCCCGGGACCAGTGACGGGTCCGCCGCCGCCGGAACCCTCAGCGGATCCCCCCGCTGAACCGCAGTCGCCCCACCCGCACCACTCGATTCCCGTCCGGCGTATCGACCATGTCGAACGCCAGATCCCCGTCGCCCAGCGGGCGCACCAGGGTGTCCAGCTGATCCGTTCCAACCAGGGTCAGGCCGCTCGGGCCCGGGCGAACCGAGTAGATGAAGGTATCGAACATCTCCTCCACCGATGGCCGGGGGCCCTGTGAGCGCCGAACCTCGGTGGGGTCGATGACCGGCGCGAACGCGAAGACCCAGACACCCGAGCCGTCAGGAGCGGCCCGCATACCGAGCACCATGGCCGGTGGAGCGGCGGGCCCGGTGGCAGGATTCCACGCGTCGAGCCCGGGCAGTTCCAGATCCAGGGAGCCCAGGAGTCCGAGGTCCTCGTCGAAGACTTCGACCGTCCCCAGCATCGAGGCGATCCAGATTCTGCCGTCCGCGCCACGGATCGCGTCCCCCGTCATTACACTCAGACTGGAGGACTCCTCGCCGGCCGGCATGGAACGGATGACCTCGCCGGCCTGATCGAGAAGGAGGATCCCCGCTTCGGTTCCGTCGCCTGCTCCCATGTAGCTTACCAGCCAACCTCCGGTCAGCGGATCCGATTGAACCGAGCCGGCGACCCCGGGAACCCGGAAGGTCCTGGTGAATTCGAGGTCGCTCGAGTACAGATGCAGCGACGGCGCGAACTGCTCGTGAATGAGGATGCCGCCGGGGCCCATGGCCAACTCCGGGAACCCGCGGAGCTCGCCCGGCCCGTCACCCTCACGGGTCAGTTCCCGCTGGAAGCGCCCCTCCGAGTCGTAGACGATCACCACGGGACCGAGGGCATCGGAACTCATGAGGAACCCCTGGTCACCCATCCCGAGAACTTCGGCGAGCAATCCCCCGCCGGCGGGGTCGGCGGTCGAGCCGAGTGTGTCGGTGGGTTCGAATTCCACGGTGCACCCTGCACAGAGTTGGGTTGCCGCGGTTACGGTCAGAAACAGGCTCATGTGGATTCCTCCTGGATGGGTTGGATGAGGTTACAGCTTGAGCGGCCTGCGTTCGAGCCTGCGCAGCCCGAGCCAGGCGATCGCCGTCCAGAGCGCGAAGTGATACACAACGGTGGCGGTGGCGCCCCAATCCCAGGGGACGCCGGACTGGAAGCCCATGGTGAACTCGCGGATCAGGCGTGTCGGGAAGATCAGGAATGGCATCACGTCCGACGTGCCCAGTAGTGTGTCTCTCAACTGGGCCGACATCGTCATGTTGGAGGCGAAATAGTACGCGAAAGTCAGGAAGGCGGCGCGCCGGATACCGAGGGCGGAGATGGCGAAGCTGATGGCGCAGCACAGGAGGCCTGCCAGGCAGGACTCCCCGAATTGGTCCATCGTCGCGATGGCGCCAGGGGGCAAGGTAAGGGCAAGGAGGAAGGAAATGCCGATCAGCGCGAGCGCGGCCAGATTCGCGATCTGCATGCCCAGGTAGCGGTGCATGTAGAAACGGCTCAGCGGCATCGGATGCTGGGCCCAAAGCATGATGGCGCCACTGCGGCGCTCGTTGGCGACCACCCCGCCCGGCATGAGCATTCCGACCAGCAGCGGGCCTATGAGGAACAGCCCGTTGAGGATTGTGAGAAAGGGCGATAGACGGGGCCACTCGGTGATGGCCGCAGACTGCTCGGGTGAGCGCGTATCCGGGGGCATCCGCCACGCTTCGGAAAACGTCTCGCGCAGCGCGTTCACCTCGAAGGCGTGGTAGACCACCACCAGCGCCACGCCGCAAAGCAGTACGGCCAGGGGGAGCTTCCATTTGCGGCGGAAGAGTTGCTTCAGCGTAGCCTTCACGATAGTCATGACACCGCCCCTTCCAGCCCGAGGAATTCCTGTTCGAGGAAGTCTCGGGTGAAGCCGCCCTCCGGCTGCTCGACGAGTCTGCCGCGACCCTGATCAATGAAAAGGACCTGGTCGCTCATCAGGGCGAGTTCGCCGAGGTCGTGACTGGCCACCAGGATCGTCATCGTGCTGCGAATCGTCTCGATGCGTCGGCGCAGCCGGTGGCGCTGGCCGGGGTCGAGCCCCGATTCCGGCTCGTCCAGGATGAGCAGCCTGATCGGCCGCATGAGCGCCACCGCAAGGGCGAGGCGGCGCTTCATCCCCTTGGAGAGCTTGCGGGCGGGAACGTCGGTCGCGTAGTCGCCCCCCGCCAGCCTGAGCGCGTCTTCGACATCCGCATCGGGCCCGGCGGCGGTCGCAGCCAGCGCGAGAATCCCGTCACAGCTCCAGCCGCCAGGTATTGCGGTGTCTTCAGCGAGGTAGCCAAGGCCGTGTCTGCGCCGGTAGTCCGCGGGCGCCAGGCCGGAGACCGATACCTCGCCTCCGAGGGGAGGCAGGACTCCCAACAGGGTCCTAAACAGGGTCGTCTTGCCGCTGCCGTTGGGGCCGACGATCGCGAGGACTTCTCCGGGCACGACATCGAGGGTGAGCCCGCGGAGGATGGGCAGATCCCGCCGGTAGCCGATGGAGAGGTCGCGGAGTTGGACCGGGGCGGGTTGGGGGTCGCTCATGGTGGTCCTTGTGGGGGGTCGTGGGGAGGCGGCACTTGGGATGTATCCGGCAGTATTCCCTAGCACGGCTGCTGGTGCGGATGAGCGCGTAACAGCCGGTCTGAATCGTAGTGAAGCATGGCGCTGGCGTCGGTGCACTCCTCCGGGGAAGGTGCCGGGTCTGCCATGGCGAAGGCCGGCGGGGCAAGGGCCACTATGAAGACGGCGGCGACAGCGATGGCGATGAGCTTCTTCATGATGAGTTTCTTCATATGTATGTGTATACGAGTGTGCCGGTGCCACGGTTTTCGCGGTGAATCATCTCGGCGCTTCGCCACTAGATGGGGCGGATCATTGAGCGGGTGAAGAGGGGAGAGCACTTCACCGTGCTTTACCGCAGCCGTCCCTCTTTTTGGATCGTGCCGTTGCACGGAGGGGTTGCCCTTGGCGATCCCGAAAGACGATGCGCTCGTTGGCGCCGAGGCGGGCCGGGCTGGATGGCCATGGCGGACGGCGCGGATCCTCTGCATGATGCCAGTCGCCTGGAGCGCGACTCGTGACTGCAGAATCGGGGAGAAACTGAAATGAAACGCTGTTCGATAAGGAATCCCGCATTTGGTCAGGCCGGGCGCGTGCTGCGGACCATCGCCGCGCTGCTGCCGCTTGCCGCCCTGCTGCCGCCCGCCGCGTTGCTGCCGCTGGCCCTACTCCCAGCGCCCGCCAGCGCCCAGGAAACCCCTTCCCCCACCGACTCCCTCGCCACGGAGTCGCTCCCCCTCGAGCCCACGCGCGAAATCCGCTTCACCACCAGCGAGGGGTCGTGGATGTCCGTCGACATCAGCCCCGACGGCACGACCCTCGTCTTCGACCAGCTCGGCGACCTGTATACACTCCCGGCCGCAGGCGGCACGGCAACTCCGCTCATGACCGGGCCCGCCTTCGAGAGCCAGCCGCGCTTCAGCCCGGACGGGTCGGAGATCGTGTTCGTGTCGGACCGGAGCGGGGGACAGAACCTGTGGGTGATCGGCGCCGACGGGTCGGACACGACGCAGATCACGCGCGGCAACGGCAACCTGTACACGTCGCCGGAGTGGTCGCCGGACGGGGACTACCTGGTCGCGTCGCGGACCTTCAGCCCGCTCGGCGGGGCGGCCAAGCCCTGGCTGTTCCACCGGCAGGGCGGGAGCGGGGTCGCGCTGATCGGCGAGCCGGACAACCTCAAGGCCATCGGGGCCGCCTTCGACCCGACGGGGCGCTACATCTACCTGGCGCAGGGGACGGGGGACTGGACCTACGACGCAGCGTTTCCGAAGTACCAGTTGACCCGGTACGACCGCGAGACTGGGCGGAGAGCGACCGTTACGGGCCGTTACGGTTCGGGATTCCGGCCGGCGGTGTCGCCGGATGGGGCGACGCTGGTCTACGGGACGCGGCACGAGGACGCAACCGGACTGCGCGCCCGCGACCTCGCCACCGGCGACGAGCGCTGGCTGGTCTACCCGGTGCAGCGCGACGACATGGAGAGTCGCGCGACGCTGGACCTGCTGCCCGGGTATGCGTTCACGCCGGACGGCGCGGCGCTGGTCGCCTCATTCGGCGGGCGGTTGTGGCGGGTGGCGTTGGACGGGGGAGACCCGGTCGAGATCCCGTTCGAGGCGGAGGTTGTGGTGCACGCCGGACCGCGGCTCGACTTCGACTACCCGGTCGAGGACACGCCGACGTTCCGGGTGCGGCAGATTCGCGATGTGGTGCTGTCGCCGGACGGGGGGGAGATCGCGTTTACGGCGCTGGGGCGGCTGTATGTGATGGGGGTGGAGGGGGGCGAGCCGCGGCGGATCGGCGCGGGGATCGAGGCCGCGCTCTTCCAGCCGGCTTGGTCGCCGGATGGGGAGAGGCTCGCGGTGGTGAGCTGGCAGGAACCGGATGGCGGGCATCTGTGGGTGGTGGAGAGGGGTGGTGGGGATGCGCGCCAGGTCTCGGTGCCGCCGCGGTACGTGCAGTCGCCGGCATGGTCGCCGGGGGGCGACAGGATCGTGGTGTTGCAGGGGGCGGTGCGGGGGCGGCTGGGTGGTGGGGGCGGGGGTGGGGGGACGGACATCGTGTGGTACGAGGACGGTGGCGGGGGGGCGACAGTGGTCGCGGAGGCGCTGGGGCGGTCGCGCCCCCACTTCCGGGCGGACGAACCCGACCGCATCTACCTGCACGCGGGCGGGCGCGGGCTCGTCTCCGTGCGCTGGGACGGTACCGAGGAGCGGGAACACCTGCAGGTCACCGGATTCTCGGCCAACCGCGGGGGCGGCCCGGCGAACGCTTCCTCGATCACGATGGCGCCGGTGGGTGACCGTGCCCTCGCCAAGGTCGGCAACGACCTCTACGTCGTGACGGTGCCCCTGGTGGGTGCGGAGGCGCCGACGGTCTCGGTGCGTAACCCGTCCGGCGCGGCAGTCCCCGTCACCCGCGTGACGGAGTTCGGCGGCGAGTTCCCCTCATGGAGCAGCGACGGCAACACCGTGATGTGGGCCCTCGGCAACGCGTACTTCCGCTACGACCTGGACGCGGGGCGCGCGTTCGCGGACAGCGTCGAGGCGGCGGAAGCGGCAGACACTGCGGAGGCGGGCGGCGCTCCCGATCCGGCGGCCGGCGACGACCCCGGCGACCCCCCCCGCTACCGCCCCACCGAGGTCCGGGTCGAACTCCGCGCACCCCGCGATCTCCCCACGGGAACGCTCCTCCTCACCGGCGCCCGGGTCATTACCATGCGGGGCGACGAGATCCTCACCCGGGGAGACATCCTCATAGACGGCCACCGCATCGCCGCGGTGGGCCCGTCCGGCTCCCTCAACGTCCCGGACGGCATCGTCACCCGCGACGTCAGCGGCATGACCATCACGCCCGGCTTCGTCGACACGCACGCCCACCTTCGTCCGCCTTCCGGCATCCACACCACGCAGCCGTGGGGCTATCTCGCGAATCTCGCTTTCGGCGTCACCACCACGCGCGACCCGCAGACCGGCGTGTCGGACGTGCTCACCTACGCCGACCGGGTGCGATCCGGCGACATCCTGGGCCCGCGCATCTACTCCACCGGTCCCGGCGTCTTCGGCGACTACCAGGCCCTCGAGGGCATCCGCGACCTCGACCACGCCCGCGACGTCCTTCGGCGCTACTCCGACTACTACGACACCAAGACCTTCAAGATGTACCTGGCCGGCAACCGCCAGCAGCGGCAGTGGCTCATCATGGCGGCCCGCGAACTGGAGCTGATGCCGACCACCGAGGCCGGCCTCGACTTCCAGCTCGACCTCACCCACGCGATGGACGGCTACCCCGGGATCGAGCACAACCTGCCCGTCTACCCCCTGTACCACGATGTCGTACGCCTCTTCTCCGAGACGAAAGTCCTCAACACCCCGACCCTGATCGTCTCCTTTGGTGGCCCAATGGGCGAGATCTACTGGTTCACCCGCGAGAACGTCCACGGCAACGAACGCCTGGCCCGCTTCACGCCCCACGAGACCCTCGACCAGCGCACCCGGCGGCGTGCAGGCGCGGCCGGTGCGGTCGGCTGGGCCGTCGACGAGGAATTCGTCTTCGAAGACCACGGCCGCTTCCTGCGCGACGTCGTCGCCGACGGCGGCTACGCGGGCGTCGGCAGCCACGGCCAACTCCAGGGTCTGGGCTTCCACTGGGAGCTGTGGATGGTCGCGTCCGGCGGCATGTCGAACCACGACGCGCTCCGCTCCGCCACGATCTTCGGCGCCAACGGCATCGGCCTCGAGACCGAAATCGGCTCGATCGAGCCCGGCAAGCTCGCGGACCTCGTCATCCTGTCCGCCAATCCGCTGGACGACCTGCGCAACACGCTTACGGTGGAGCAGGTGATGATCAACGGGCGGCTATTCGAGGCCGAAACGCTGGATGAGGTGTGGCCGCGGCAGCGGGCGCTGGGGTACAAGGGGTTTGTGGAGGATGAGCCTTCCCCCCCTTGACCGGGACCCCACGAGCGTGTGAATGTTATTGTAATTCACCTGAAACGGGAATAGCCAGACATGCCTGCAAATCATCTTGTCCAGGCCCGCGTTGACAGAGCCGTGAAAGAGGAAGCGGCGGCGGTGCTGGCGGCCATGGGCCTGACGGTGTCCGGCGCAGTGCGCCTGCTGCTGACCAAGGTGGCGCACGAGAAGCCCCTGCCCTTCGCGCCACTGATCCCCAATGAAGACACCATCGAGGCGATGAGAGAGGCCCGCCGGGGCAATCTTCCTCACTTCAGCAACGTCGAGGATTTGTGCGACGATCTGAATGAGGACGATTGAGCGCCCCAGCCGCTTCAAGCGCGACTACAATCGTGAGTCCCGCGGGCGGGATCGGAGATACCTCGATGCAAGCCTGA
>JAPOOQ010000454.1 GCA_026713345.1 Gemmatimonadota bacterium
AACACTCATTGGCGTGGCGGTGGATTACGCCCCAGTTTTGGACTCGATGTCACAGTTGGAAAACCATGAACCGCCAGAAAGCCATGTTTACCCAAGACAACCTCCCGGCCCCCGGTCCCCCGATTCGGCGCACGCTGTGTGGCCCTGTTCTGCGCATTCTGCATCCGGCCGGGTTGCTCGGCCGGATGCAGTTCGCGACCGCGCTGGCCAGCCTGTTGTTGCTCTCCGCCGGCCTTCTGACGCTCCCCGCCGGCCTTGTCGCACAGGACGCGCGAGCTGCGGGAGCCGGTGAACGCCGCGCCCTCCAGCTCGAGGACTATTACCGCCTGAAGAGCGTCGGCAGTCCGGCGCTGTCGCCGGACGGATCAAGGGTCGCCTATGTGGTGACGACCGTGCTCGAGGATGGGAACCGGCGTCACAGCGAAATCTGGCTCGCCAACGCCGACGGCTCCGGCGAACCCTTCCGGGTGACCAGCCCCAGCCATAGCGCCTCGGGTCCCCGCTGGAGTCCGGACGGGTCGCTGCTGGTCTTCAGTTCGAGCAGGCCGGGGCCGGCCGGAGGCGGTGGTGGGGGATCCTGGTTCCTCCGCATGGACCGTCCCTCCGGAGAGGCCTTCCAGATCGAGGGACTGCGCGGTTCGCCCATCTTCAGTCCCGATGGCGAATGGATTGCGTTCACTATGGCGGTCCCTCTGCCTCCGGCCCCCGAGCGCACGTACGACTCCGACTTCGAGCGCCGCGTTGCGGAGCGTTTCGACGGACGCGACTACGACTGGATGAACTACCGGTTCGACCGGCGCGGCTATTTGCCCGACCCGCGGGATCCCCGCGCCACCCCCCCGCGCGAAATCCACGTCATCCCCGCGGGCGGCGGCGAACCCCGGCAACTCACCGACCTCGGCGTGAACGCGTCCGGCGTCGCGTGGAGCCCTGACGGCAGCCGCCTCGCCTTCACCGCCGACGCCCACCAGCGCGACGAGCACAGCTACGAGCGCGCCGACCTCTGGGTTGTGGACCTTGACGGCACCGTCACCCGGCTGACCGACGACGAGTACAGCTACTCCAGCCCGGAGTGGTCGCCGGACGGACGCGAGATCGCGGTGCGCGGCAACGAGGGACTGGACGTGATCATCCGTGAGGTCCGGGACCGCGGCGCGTCGACGGAGCTGTTCGTCTTCGACGCGGCGGACGGACGGCGCCTGCGTTCGCTCACCGAGGACTTCGACCTGATCCCCGGCGGACCGATGTGGTCGCCCGACGGCGGCCACGTCCATTTCTCGGCCGGGATCGGCGGGAACACCCACCTCTTCCGCGTCCCGGCGGGCGGGGGAATGGTCGAACAGGTCACCGAGGGCGACCGGCGCCTGGGCAGCTTCTCCTTCTCGGCCGACTTCTCGCGGATGGCGTTCCGTGCCACCGACCCGGTCCGCCCGGGCGACATCTGGGTCGCCGGGTCGGATGGCAGTTCCGCGATGCAGTTGACCGACGCGAACGCGGAGTTGCTGGCCGCACTGGACCTCTCGACCCCCGACCGGCTGCTCTTCAACAGCCCGGACGGCACGGAAATCGAGGGCTGGATCCTTCCCGCGCGGGGGTACGGCGGCGCTGGGCAAGGCGGCGACCCTGGCGCGCGCGGCGGTGCGCAGGGTGGTTCCCCCCTGATCCTCGTCATCCACGGCGGCCCCCACGGCAGCTACGGCAACGACTTCTCCTTCGACCGCCAGCTGCTGGCCGCGCACGGCTACATGGTCCTCTACACCAACCCGCGCGCCTCGACCGGTTACGGCGAGGACTTCCGCTGGGGCACCTGGGGCGGCTGGGGCTTCAAGGACTACGAGGACGTGATGGCCGGGGTGGACCACGCAGTCGCCAACTACGACATCGATACGGCGCGGATGGGGGTGACCGGCTACTCGTACGGGGGCTACATGACGAATGTGGTCATCACGAAGACCGACCGCTTCGCGGCGGCGATCGCGGGCGCTTCGATTTCCAATTGGGTCAGCGACTACGGGGTCGCGGACATCCCCCGCACCAAGGAAAGCGAGTTCTTCGGCCCCCCCTGGGAGGAGCGCGGGCTGGAAAACCTGATGCGCTCGTCGCCCATCATCCACGCCAAGGGTGTCTCGACCCCCACCATGTTCGTGCACGGTGAGTCGGACCACCGCGTCCCGATCGAGGAGGCGGAACAGATGTACGTCGCGCTGCGCAAGCAGCAGGTGCCGGCGCGGTTCGTGCGGTACCCGGACTCGTACCACGGCGGCTGGACGCCCTGGCGCACCGTACACCGCACCTGGGTGCAGCTGGAGTGGTGGGAACAGTGGCTGGGGCGGAGGCCGGCGTCGTGAGGGGAACGGGGGTTGAACTCAGGTCAGCTTGCCGTCGGTGCGCAGCTTCTGCACCACGGCCCAGCCCATCGCCTCCGTCACGCTGGCCGCGATGACCCCCCTGATGATGCTGCCGTAGGCGGGGACCCATCGGAGCACCAGGTTGGCGCCGCCCTTGCCGACGATCGTGCCGAGCGTCGCGTAGAGCGTCGACTTGAGCGCGGCGTCGGTCACGGGGACGCCGAACTCGTCCGCCAACGCGGTGATCATGCCCACCTGCACCGGCATGATTGCGGCTGCGTCGGAGCCGGGTACGATCGCTCCCGCCGCCGCTGCCCCCGCCGCGGCCGACGCCCCGTGGATAATCGTGGCGCAGCGTCTGTCCTGATCGGGGATGTATTTCCTGAAGCGTTCCCTGATGCTCATCGTGACACTCCATGCAGGTCTGTATTCGGGCCGCCCAGCCTGATCGATACCGTTACTACGTTTCAGCGGCGCCGGTTGTTTCCGCCAGTCGATGCAGCGCGGCTGCATGACCGCTCTCTCCGTGAGAAGATCCTCGAGGCGCTCAAGGTTGCCTCAACCGCTCAAGGTTGCCCCGATTGGGCGATCCCGCACCCTGTCTGAAACATAACGTCCGGTCCCGGCGATACGGCCCGCCTTGCGATGCTTCGGCCCAACACAAACGACCCTTGCGCTGTCCTTAAGGTGGCGAGGCGCCCGAGCGCCCAACGACCTTGACACCCTGCCGGAAGACAGGATCCGGCGCATCACCTGTGAAGGAGGAACCTGATGCTGACGAGACGTGACTGGCTTCGTACCACCGCGGCTGCCGGAGCGGCCGTCACCCTGAATCCCGACATTCTGCTGGCGCTGAAGCGGCAGGAGATGATGACCCGGGCGATTCCGTCCACGGGGGAGCAGCTGCCGATCGTGGGGCTGGGGAGCTCGGCGACCTTCCAGCGAGTTGCGCGGGGGGACGACGTGACCCAGTTGCGCAATGTGCTCAGCGCGCTCGTGGAGAACGGCGGCACGGTCTTTGACACGGCACCCAGCTATGGAACCTCGGAGGAGGTTGCCGGACGCCTCGCGAGCGAGTTGGAGATCACGGACCGCATCTTCTGGGCGACCCAGGTCAACGTGGCCCGGCGGGGTCCGGCGGACGCGGCGGCGGCGCGTGCCCAGATCGAAGCCTCCTTCGGTTACTTCGGTGTGGACGAGATCGAGCTGATGCAGGTCCACAACCTCGGGGACCTCCCCACCCAGATGCCGATCATCCAGGAGCTGAAGGCCGAGGGCCGCATCCGCTACATCGGCACGACACTCACGCCGCGGGGGCCCCAATACCAGGGGCTGATGCAGGCGATGCGCGACTACCCGCTCGACTTCATCGGCGTCGACTACGCGGTGGACGAAACGGATGCCGCCGACGAGGTTCTGCCTCTGGCACAAGAGCGCGGGATCGGTGTGCTCGTCTACCTGCCCTTCGGCCGCTCACGTCTCTGGAACCGCGTGGGCGACCGCGAGGTGCCGGACTGGGCCCGCGAGTTCGGGGCCAACAGCTGGGCGCAGTTCTTCATCAAGTTCGCGGCG
>JAPOOQ010000455.1 GCA_026713345.1 Gemmatimonadota bacterium
CGTGAGAGCAAATGCGGTTGCGGTGGGGATCGGCGCGGCAGCGGCTCATCGAGCACCACCGTTATCTGATCGGCCAACTTCCCGATCACATCCCGTGGGGCAAGAAAGACGTGGGCTCTCCCCTCGACGACAATTCCCACGACCACGGAGGTGTCACCGCATATCGTACGCAACCCAACCCACATCTCCGAAGCCTTGTGCCCTGCCCTGTTCTCCCGATGGTCAGTCATTGTGGTCCTCCCTTAGTGGCGTCGGCCTGAGGTGGAGCACTGGCCCCTCCACGGCGCTGGGAAGTGGCATCGCAATATCGACTCCGCGGGTCAGGCTCAATAGAGGGAAAACCCTGCGATCCATGAGGGGAAATCACTCCCAAAGCCGCGGCAGTTCGCAAGATTGGCGGGCGCAGTACCCATCCCGCAACCGTCGAGGCGCCCCCGGGCTCGGCGAAGCGCAGGCGCCCGCAATCCGGTGAGCGCTGCCAAGGTGGTCAGAGTGCGCGGGCTGAGCATGATCTTCTACGCCACGCCGGCGAAGCCCCCGCCGCCGCTGGGACTCACGCCGCTGTACATCTGTCACACCTGGACGGCGCGGCGCCTACGGGGCCTGGTGTGCGCCGCCGGCGACGACGAGTACAGGGTGAGGATCCACTCGGAGTCGAACTGACCCCGAGGGCGCGCGCCGGTTCCTTTGATGCCGGACTCCGCTTCCTTGTGTGCCCACCCGCCCCGCCCGCCGAAGCGTGCGTAGTCTGGAGGGCCGTCCACGGTTCGGGCAGCAGGAAACTGCCCCTGCCAAGACCCGCAGTTCGAGGCTTTTTCTCCATCTTGCCTCCGGAGGGCGGTCCTCGCCCCCGTTCAAGCTGGCTTCCTCCCTGGGTCACTCCTTCGGCGGTTCATAACGGTAGAGGTGTGCCGCGGCTTTCTCCTGCGCGCGGCGTTCGTCATGCAGCCACCCCTGGCGGTCGCCGGGCCCGGGCCGCTCTTGATCGGGCGGCACCACGAGCCGGCGCCGGTGCCACGCGGCCTTGTAGCGGATCTGGCGGAGGAACTCGGCGGCGACCGCATCGCGGCCGCTGGGGTCGTACTCTGCGCCGTACAACGATGCGACGTGGAGTTGCCCCGCGCGCCTCACGATGGCCGTAGACGCCTTGTGGGCCGCGTCGCGTCTCCGTAGCCGCATCTTGCGGTGAAGGACGCCCCGGCGCTCCTGAAGCCTCGCAGAGCGCGCGCTGGGCGCGAAGGCGGCCAGGTGATGTCCGCAGGGTGCCTTGGTTCTGTTCCCGGCCGTGCGCAGCGCCATCCACTCGGCGCGAGGCATCTGTTGTCCGCAGGGCCCGCAGCGCATCGCGCTTCGGGCGATCAGGCGCTCCAGCTCCTCGAGCCGCCGTTCGACGCGGGGCGACGGATCATCCGGCGATGCGAACGAGGAGTGTGCCGCTCCATCGTAGACGGTCGCCAGCGCCGGGCCGCAGACGGCGACCCCCATCTTCTCGACCGCCGGTGCTTGGCGACGCGGCGGCGGACAGTCGAACGCCAGCGACAGCATCCACCGGCCCCCGGCGTCGCACCAGACCCGGCCCGACACGAGGCGCCCTTGTGGCAAGTCTCCGCCCCGCCAGCGCATCCAGCCGATCTTGAGCAGCCGGACCCGGCCCGGCTCGAGGTGCGTGCTTCGCCCCTCCTGGTAGATGCCCGCCTGCCGTGCGTACCGCGAACGGTACTTCGGGAACCCGCCCCGCTTTCCCTTCGCCCGCCGCTTCTGCCACAGCGAGAACGCACGCCCCATGTCCCGGGCGATGCGGTAGAGCGCGGCCGCCGGCACATCGAGCGCCACAGGTGCCTTCTGCTTCCAGTGCTTCACGAACTGCTCGCGCTCGGCGGGCCCCAGAAACTTGCCCGTACGGTCCTGGTGCGCCAGCGTCGCCTCCAGCATGGCGTTCCATAGCTCGCGCCCGGCATCGACGCTCCGGCGAAGCAGCACGGCCTGGCGGTTGTTGGGGTACAGCCGGATCTGGCACCCGACGTAGCGCGTGGACGGGACGGGGCGTGTCTTCGGTGTGCTGCTCATTCCTCCCCCGTCTTCCGTACGCACCACGGTCTCTCCGTCGACGCTCCGCAGCAAGCGCGCCAGCCCTTCGGCGTGACCGTCCAGACGTAGCACCGTCTGCGCTTGCCGCTGAGGCCGTCCCGGCATTCGACCAAGCCCTTCGCCATCAGCCGCTTCGCCTGCGCGTTCACGGTGTGGCGGTTCGTGCCCGCACTCGCGGCGAGCTCCGGACCGGTCAGCCCGTCGCGGCCGGCGCGGTGGATCATGGCAAGAAGCTCCGCGTTCGCACGGGTGAGGAGTTTGCGGGGAAGCGGGTCATAGCCCACGCGTTGCATCCAGCGGTAGATCGTGGTCGGTGCCACCCCGATGTCCTCGGCCGTCTCGCGCGCGCTGGCACCGTCGCGGAACATGGCCATCATGCGCCGGATGCGCGGATCGCGCTCGGGCCGCAGGCGGTGGGACTCGCCTCGCTCCGCCGGACAGCCCATCTCCGCGCGGTCTCTCACGATCATCTCCGATGACACGCCCAGGGCGTCGGCGATCTCCCTGGTCGTCCTGCCTTTGTCCACGAGCGCCCTGACCCGCTTGCGGCGCTTGAGCATTGCGGCCGTCTGGCCGTGCAGCGGCACCCGCTCGTAGTGCTGCCGGAACATCGCGTCGGACATCACGTGCAGATCGCCGTTCGGTCCCTTCAACACCCAATCGCCGGGCTCCGCGACGACCACCCCCTCCCGCACCTCTACCGGCAGAGAGCCCTCCGAGCCAGAGAATCCATCGGGAACGGGCAGCCATTCGGGCACCACACCATGGCCGATCCGCACTGCAGCGAACTGCGGCGGATGCTTGCGCCGGTACCGAACCGTCTCGTGCCGGGGTCTCACCGCACTGCATTCGGCGTGCCGGGATCAGTCCTTCGCGGCCCGGTCACGGCCAGAGCGCTTCCACCACATCCCGCGGACGCCGGCGGGCCCGGTGTGACGGATGGGGCCAAACGCGCACGTCAAAGTCGCTCGCCAGGCTCCGGATCGCGCGCAAGCGCGCTGGCCGCAGGAACAGCTTGCCCTGGAAAATCACGATCTCGGGTTCGCAGCACCGGACCTCGTCAATCAGAAGCGCGCGCTCGGCATCCTCGGCAAGATGGCGATTGAACGCGCCGCTCCCGACTTCGACCCACTTGTTCCAGTTCGTGAGCGCGACAAACAACAGCGGATCGGCCCACTGTGCTTCCATGGGCAGCGGTCGGCGCAGCAGGCTCTGACAGGGCCGCGTACTGTCGGCGACCGACGCCCAGCCGTATTCGGGCGGCAGCAGCGACAGGGCCTGGAACCACGTGCCCGCGATGTGCGGATTGTGGTCGGCCCGCGCCTTGTCCTCAACGTGTTGCCGACGCCGCTCGAACGACACCAGGTTCCCTTCATCCGTCGGATCGTGCTGGCCGACGAACAGAATGCGGGGGCTCTCGTCCCCGTACCGCGACCCGATGTAGGGGTAGCTCTTGAACCGCACGCGGCGTCGCATCTCACGGCGATGCAAGATGCCCGTGTGCGTATCGACACCCACTTCGGCGAAAAATCGCGCGTGTCGCGCGTTCAGACAGTCGACCACTTCGTCGCGCGTTACGGATCGGTTGGACACCGGATGCGTGTTCTCCTTTCTGTGCGGCCGAACCGGATCAAGCACCCTTCGGCTCCAGACGGCGTGGCGTCCCGCCTGCGTTCGTCTCATGCGCGTTCACGGTCTCGCGTTTCTGGACGACCGCGTCCGCTCCGATGCGAACGCCTTCGCCGATCAGAGCGTTCCTGCCGATCCGGGCGTTCACCCCGATCACCGCCTCGGACGCAATGATCGCCCGCGCGGCGATGGTGGCACCCGCACCGATGAAAACCCCGTCCCAGATCTTGGCTCGCGTGGCCACGGTCACGCCGTCCCCGATGCGGCTACCCGGCCCGATGGTGGCGCGCTTGCCGACGAGGACCCCGGCTCCGAGCTGCGCGTCCTCCCGCACCCTGGCCTGCGTTCCCACCTCCGACTCGGGACCCACGACCGCCCGTGCCCCGATCTCGGCCTCAAGGCCGACTTGCGCACGCTCGTGCACGGTGGCTTCCGGCCGGATGATCGCGTGCGGGCCGACCCGCGCATGGGCCTCGACCGTGGCCCGGTAACCGATCAGGACGCCCGGCGCCACGCTGGCTGACGCGTCGATTGTGGCCGTGGGATGAATCGCAGCGAGGGAATGAACGTTCGACATGCGGGGGTGTGAAGCCGCGCTCCGGGTTGTCGGGAATAGAGAGTGGGACGGGGAAGCCCCCGCCCGGCGAACCGGGCGGGGGCCGTTTCCTGCGCTGGGACTAGCCCAGGTTAGAGGTTGCTAGGAGCCGGGCGTTCCGGCGGCTGAGCTAGATTCGCTGCTCGATCCGGCCGCGGTCGTTGCCCGAACCTCCACGGTGTACTCCTCGGCATCCAGACCGGTGGCCCTGTAAGAGCGGATGTCGCCATCGCTCCCCGGCACGTCCGTCCAGTCGTCATCGGTAAACGGCGTGTCCGTGAGGTCCGCGGTCTTCTTGATGCGGTACTCGAACTTCCGAGTGCCTGCCTCTGCGTTGCCCCAGCTAGCCGCGCCGAAGGTCCAGCTCAACAGCAGGCTTCCAGTCCCAGGGTCGCTGACCGTCAAGACCGGGGCGGCGTCAGGCGCCGTGTCGTCGTCGGTGATGGTGATCGACGTCGGCTGCTGCCCCTCCGTATTGGTGTCTCCATCCGAATCGATCGCGTTGGTGGCAGTCGCCTGCACCATTCCGTTCGCGTCGTCGTCATCGACCGGGTCATCCTTCGCCTTGATGACTGCGCTATCGGCACCTGCCGTCTGTCCGGCCCTGATCATGATGGAACCACTCGTGATCGTGACCTCGGACTTGGCATCGTCCCCGACAACCTCCATCACCGTAACGGCGATGTTCTCGATCGAGGCGTTGCTCACCGAAACCACTGCCAAGACGCTGTCGCCGTCCTCGTTAACATCGGCGCCCTCGGCCAGGCCAGTGCCAGTCCCATCAACTATGGTCAGCGTAATCACCGGCTGGGCCTTGCCCGTGGCAGTCCCTGCCGCGCCTCTGCCAGCATCGTTCACGGCATACACCGAGAAGGTGTACGTGACACCGTTGACCAGGCCCTCTATGTCTACCGTTGTAGCATCAGCGGCAAGGTTTGTAGCACCACTGGACCGCGTGAGGTAGCCAGGTGCGGCGGCCTCCCACTGGTATGCGGTAATCGCGCTGCTACCGAGCTGCGCTGGCGCCTTCCAGGTCAGAGTTGCCTGCTCGTCTCCAGGCTCCACCGCGACGTCCTGCGGTGCGGACGGCGTTCCAGGATCAACTTCGCCTTCCTCGCGCGTCACCTTGATCGTGTACGCCTGGGTCTCCCCGTTCTCGGCGGTCACAGTCACCGTGATCGTGTTTGCGCCTTCATCGAGCTCGGCCTGATGCCCGTCCGCGGCGTCGTCGGCGTCCTCTGGCGCGATTGTGACCTCGGCATGCTCGCTGCTTGCCTCAGCCGTCACCGTCACCATGTCGACGTCGTTATCGACTTCGGCCTCGTACGAGGTCTTGTCGCTGTCGAACGCCGGATCCAGCGTCCCCGCGCTCAGGCTCAGCGCGCTCAGCGTCTTGATGGCCGATTTACCTGCCGTCGACGTGAAGTTGTCGACCGACACGGTCTGGCCCAGACCGACAGTTACGGAACAACCCGCCGCCGGGCAAGCGATCACGAAGCGGTCCTTCGTGGCTGCCATCGTGTACGTGCCCGCCGGTACGTTCAGCTCGTAGGTACCCGTCGCACCAGTGGTGTCGGTGTCGGTTCCGTTGTCGCCTTCCGCCGTGACTTCAACGCCACTCAGCGGTCCGCCACCAGGTGCGGCCACCCGGCCCCTGATCTTGGAATTGGCAACCGCCTGGAAGTTGATTCCGGAAATCGACACGCCCTCGGGCGTCGAGAGCTGAAGCGACGCAGGCGTGAACGTGTAACCGTCCTTGTGCGCACTGATCTCGTGAGTCGCACCCGCGTCCGTGGGCGTCACCCTGATCGAGTAGTCACCGGCCTCTTTGGCGGTCGTGACGTAGATGTCGTTCACCTTGGCGCCGGGCGACTTGGCGTTCGGGTTCAGCGGTGCGCCGCCGTTTACCTGGATCTCCACGCCCGTGACCGGGTTGGTGGAGCCGAAGGCGCTCACCGTGCCGCTGACGGTGGCGTACGCGGCCGTGCCTGCGACGGCGAAGTCATGCTTAGTGGCGCTGTTCGCCGCGAATGCGAAGGTCTCCTTGTCTGCGTCGTCGAACCCGGCGCGCGTGGCCGTCACGACGATTTGGTCCTTGTTGTTGGGACTGATGCCCGACAGGATGTAGCGACCGTCCTCGTCGGTCATGTCCTTCACTCCGTTTGCGTCTACCTCCACGCTGTCGAGCGGGAAGCGGTCGCTGCCGATGACACGGCCATAAACGATAGCCGTCGTCGGAGTGACGTCGATTGAGAGGTCCCCGGCGAGGGGTTTCAGGGCGTAGCCGAGCATTCCGGTGGCACCCTTGGTCTCGTCCTCGTCACCCTGGGGTATCCGATATCTCCATCCTTCCGAAACGGCAATATCGTAGGCGCCCGCGGCGACATCCTCGAATTCGAAGACACGGTCATCTGTCCTACCCGTCTTCGAAGGCTTCGCCAAGAGGTCGACGGAGTGATCCTCTTCCACGAGGTTCTTGCCCTCGACCGCGGTGAGCGTAACGTTGACTACGTCCGAGAAATCGGGGTCGTTCACCTTGAAGCCGTCACCGCTCCTTTCGACGCTCACCCTCCACGCCAGACCGCTGACCGTATACGTGCTCACGTACGCGAACGTCGAGCACTCGTCGTGGTCCTGGCCCATCGGTTCGGTGGCTTGCAGCGGGCAGAGCTCGACGGTGTGGCTGAAGCCGCCGTGCTCACCGAAGATGCCGCCGTCCGCGCCGTCGTCGTTGGTGTAGGCGGCGCGCTCGTCGGGTCCGATAAGCATGATGTCGTCTGCACCCTCAGTCGCAACCACAATGACCTCATCACCGGCCGGCAGGTGCGCGAAGGTCGTCACACCCATGCTGAAGCTCGTGTTAGCGCCAGCATCCCATTCGTCTTTCTTGTACGTATTGGAGCGTCCTGCTCCGTTGATGTAGCGGACCTCGAGGTCGACCATCCCTTTCGGGGCTCTCTTGTCGCCGTCGAGGACGCTACCGGTGAAGCCGAGGACCTGGTCGCGCTCGTGGTGCACGCCGACCTTGAGCGTCTGGGTCGTGTACTCCACCTCTAGGGCACCAGCGTCGCCCGTGGTGCCGGACACCGACAGGCCATCGTGGGTGTACTCCAGGCCATCGCCGGCGCTGTACTTTTCGCCACCGTCCAGCGTATTGGCCTGGTCGGCAGCGATTTCGATCTCGTAGGTCTTCGGCAGATCGGCGGCCGCTACCGTCTCGGAGTGAGACGCCGAGCCGTCCGCGCCGAGCTTGGCCGGTGCGCCGTCAACCGCCTTGTCGCCGGAGGTCACGCTGACCTTCCAGCCGCCAAGCGCGTTGCCGCCGCCGTAGTCGCCTCTGTCGACCGTGGCGCCGCTGAAGGAGAAGTCGGCCATCGTGTTGACGATGTCGGCGTCGTTGGCGGCCGCATGCGTCGTCATCTGCGGGTTCCACATCACGGCCTGCATGTCGCCGTCCGTGTCGTAGCTGCCCGCAGGCGCTGCCACCGC
>JAPOOQ010000456.1 GCA_026713345.1 Gemmatimonadota bacterium
CCATGGATTGCGGGGGTTTCCCTCTTTTGAGGCTGATCTGCGTGGCCGATATTGCGATACCGGTGCGCTCGGATGATCGCGTTTTTCACCGTTGCGCCGGGGATGTCTCACCCGCCAACGGCTTTCGGCCGGGCAGACGGCGAAGGGAATGTTCTCAAGCTCCCGGAGCCGTGGAGGAGCCGTTCCTCCACTCCACCTCAGGCCGACGCCACAAAGGGAGGACCCCAATGACCGACCATCGGGAGAACAGGACAGGGCACAAGGCTTCGGAGATGTGGGTTGGGTTGCGTACGATATGCGGTGACACCTCCGTGGTCGTGGGAATCGTCGTCGAGGGGAGAGCCCACGTCTTTCTTGCCCCACGGGATGTGATCGGGAAGTTGGCCGATCAGATAACGGTGGTGCTCGATGAGCCGCTGCCGCGCCGATCCCCACCGCAACCGCATTTGCTCTCACGGAATGGAGCGGACAGGAGACCGGTGGCGGGGGCGGCACGGTGAGGCCGACGGGACCTCAAGCCGCGGATGTGGGGTAAATTACTGTAGCCCCCCCCGTTCGCCCCAATTGGGCGAGCACCCTGGGACCCGGAACGAGAGACACGACTTGATGAATACCCAGCCGGCGAAAGGCGCGCATCCGCCATCCGCGCTGAAGTGTCTGCTGGCTTGTGCGTTCGGCATTGCCGCGTGCGACGCCGTGGGACCGCCGGAGCCGGAGTTCTGCGGGGGCTACCCCTGCAAGGACATCGAACTCGTGTCCCGTCTGTCGGCCGAACAGCTCGGTCTGGCCGAAGGGAATCTGAATGACATGTGGGGCTGGACCGATCCCGTGACGGGCACGGAGTGGGCGCTCGTGGGCCATTCCGAAGGAACCGCATTCGTGAACCTCGAGGATCCCGAGCGTCCGGTGCACGCCGCGTTCCTCCCCTTCACCCAAGGTGCGCTTCCGAGCGTCTGGCGCGATATCAAGGTCTACGGCGACCACGCCTTCATCGTGGCCGACGGAGCCAAGAACCACGGGATGCAGGTCGTGGACCTGGCGCGACTCCGGGGGATCGCCGGGACGCCTTCGCGGATCGAGCCGCTCACGGTCTACGACCGCATCAAGAGCGCCCACAACATCGCCATCAACGAGGAGACGGGCTTCGCCTACGTGGTCGGCGCCAATGGCGGCAAGGACACATGCGGGGGCGGGCTGCACATGATCGACATTCGGACCCCCGCCATCCCGACCTTCGCCGGTTGCTTTGCGGACGAATCGGGGGGCTTCAGCGGGCCGGGATACACCCACGACGCCCTGTGCGTGGTGTACCGGGGTCCCGACGCCGAGCATCGGGACAGGGAGATCTGCTTCCTCTCCAACGAGGAGGTGCTCAGCATTGCGGACGTGTCGGACAAGCGCGCGCCCGTCGCGTTGTCCCGGGCCACCTACCCCAAGGTCGCCTACGCCCACCAGGGCTGGCTCGATGAGGGCCACGAGTACTTCTACATGAACGACGAACTCGACGAGTACCACGATCTCGTCGAGGCCACGCGCACCATCGTGTGGGACGTGCAGGACCTGGATGACCCCGTCGTGGCGCGGGAGTTCATGGGCGCCACCCCGGCCACCGACCACAACCTGTACGTCGTCGGCGACCTCATGTACCAGTCGAACTACCGCGCCGGCCTGCGCGTGCTGAGCATAGCGGACCGGGAGAAACCGGTGGAGGTGGCCTTTTTCGACCCGACGCCGGACGACTCGAACGAGCCCGGGATCGACGGCTCGTGGAGCAACTATCCGTTCTTCGGCAGCGGCATCGTCGGCTTCACGTCCATGGGGCTGGAGTCGTCGTCGGGTGGCGTGTTCTTCGTCAGGCTGTCCGCTCGATAGGGAGCCGGATGCCGGAGCACCACCGTCCGCTCGGCGATGCCTGCTCGTTCACGCAGCTCGGGCTGTTTACCTCGATACTCCCCCCCGCAAAAAGACGACGCCCCCCCCAAACGTTGCGCCTGGGAGGGGCGGTTGCCCGGCGGCGGCGGCGGGTCCTCTACCTCTTGATCACCTCGTCCGGCGGATCGCTGGGGACGGTGGTAGTGGGCGCCTTGCCGCTGCCCGGATCGGTCGGGGACGGGCCCATGCAGGCCGAGGCCAGGAGAACGAGCGCGATCGCGCTCGCTGCGGTGAGTCGGGTGAGTGTCGTCTTCATCGGGAGTTCCTCCGTCTTGGGGCTCTTGCGGCGTGTGGTTGCTTGCGGGCCTCCCGCCGCAGTTTGGTGCCCGCTGATCTATACTACGCAGAGCACCGGGCGGCATTTGAGAGGAAGACTCCTGAAACTTTGCGGGGAGATGCCCGCGCCCCTTCTGGGGGGAGTTTCCCCGCCCGACGGGAATGCGGCTTGCTCGGCCGCCCTTCCGCGGCTAAGGCGGGTGGGGAAACGGGGCCGGAATCTTGCCGCCGGGCATCCTGACCGATACCGCATGAGACCAGGGACAGCGTCTCGCCACTCACGGCTCCCTCCGGATTTGCGTAACGGGCGCACCCGAATTAACATGATCGATCAGGTCCTTATGCCCGGGCCACAGGGGCGTCGGTGCCCTCGGAGGGATGGGAAAGGGGCGTGCTCTTTTCCGGCGTGTCCTGTGGTCCGGGTAGTTTTCGATGTTGGATCCCCGAGAATGGATCGGCGGTCGCGAGCGGAACAAAGCACTCGAAGAAAAGGCTGCGGGACCGGTGGCCGGAAGGGAAGCGCATCGTAGCGGGGCTGCGAGAGCGTGGAGGTCGTGTGGTGGCGACCGTCGTACCGGATACCGGTTCCGCAGCTCTCCGGGGCAACATCTTCGACCACGTGGAGCAGTGGCGGGTCCCCCTGGGGCCAATCCTGGAGTCGAAGCCGGACCGAATCTTGCGACCGCGCATCCGGACCGATATACCGAATGGGACCATTCAACGGGGGAGCGGCTGCACCCCGTAGACCCGCGGGCAACCACAGGGAGAGGTGCGATGAGAGATTCGACAGGGGCCACCGGAATCAGCGTGCTCCACGGGAGAGCCGAAATCGTGATCGGTCTCTTCAGGGAGCTGTTTGGATGCGAAGGAGAGCGATTCGGCAGTCCCCCCCTTGGCGTATCGGGGATCCATGACGGGACTGCGGGAGTCCAGTGGAACGCCTGGTACCAGCGGGACGAGAGTGCCTGGCTGGGAGTGAACCTTGAGGGAAAGGAGTACGACGGGTGGCCCATTGCCCGGCTCATCGAGCGGGAGCTCTGCCATCCGCGCCTTCTATCCGTCAGGGTTGCGCGCCCTGAGATTGTTACCGTCAGCTGGAAGCGGGACGCGTGGCAGGCCTCCAACCGCGTCCGGATCATGGAGTCACATATTGCCCCTACCCCGACTAAGCTGATTCGGCTTGATGGCGAGGACTGGGCACGTGCACTGGGAGACGCGCGCGAGTGCCTGGATCCGAAGCGGGATTGTCGCGGGCGTCGCCGAATCAGCGTCACCCTTCGCCCCTCAGGTCGTCTGGTTGAACGGTGGGTCAGCCCCCACCTCAGTTTCAGGACCCCGCTCCACGGAGTTGATTCCCACACAATGCGGCAGGCCAGGGACAACCTCGAAGGCCTTCACGAGTTTGCCGCCTTTCAGTCGAAGGTCGACGCCCGCGGGGCGTCGGGCGGGCGGCGCTAAGAAGGAGATTCGCTCCCGCCACCCAAGTCTTGTTGCCCCAGTATCCGCGGCCCCTTGCCCCTAGAGCCTTCCCGCCGATGAGCGTCTCGTTCACCTCGACGACACCGCCGGAGGAGCCGCCGATGCATGACCCATTACAAGCGACCCTACGCCCCGTGGCCCATCCCGGAGCCAGAATCTTGCGACCGCGCATCCGGACCGATACCGTATGAGACCTGCGAACCTCCCCGCGACTGGCTGGCGAGGGCGCGACCCACCCCGGCACCCAAAATCGAGTCAGAGAACGCAAATGGACTTCATTGACCGCCTGAAGACCCTGTCCAGCAGTGCCCATGCGCGCGTGCCACACACGCGTACTGAAGAGGCGACGAAGACAGCCTTGGTGATGCCGTTCCTTCAGGTACTCGGATACGATGTGTTCGACCCCCGCGAGGTCGTGCCCGAGTACGTCGCCGACGTCGGGCTCAAGCGCGGCGAGAAAGTGGACTACGCCGTTCTCAAGGACGGCAAGCCCATCATCATCATCGAATGCAAGGGAGTGGGCTCGACGCTGGATCTCGCCAAGGTCACGCAACTTTTCCGGTACTTCACCAGCACTTCGGCTCGGTTCGGCATCCTGACCGATGGGATGATCTACCGCTTCTTCTCCGACCTCGAAGAGCCGAACAAGATGGACGAAGTGCCGTTCCTTGAGTTCGATCTTTCCGAGATTACCAATGAAGATGCTCAGAACCTAAAGCGCTTCACCAAGGACTCGTTCGACCTCGAGGATTCGATCGCTGCGGCCGAGAATCTCAAGTATACCGAGGCGATCAAGCGTGTGCTGGGCGACTTGCTGGCCCGTCCGACCCAGGACTTCGTTCGCTTCATCATGGATCACGTGCACGGTGGGCTCAAGACCAAGGCCCGCGTCGAGAAGTTCACGGGGCTAACCAAGCATGCGTTCCGAGAGTTCATCAACGACCGGATCAACGACCGTCTCCAGTCGGCGCTGAATAGTGAAAGGGATGACGACGACGCGTCAGAACCGGAGACCTCCGCCGATGAGCCGAGCACCAAGCCGAGGATCGTCACGACCGAGGAAGAGCTGCAGGCCCATACTATCGTGAAGGCACTCCTGCAAGGAGTAGTCGCTGAAGACCGGGTGCACCTGCAAGACCGCCAGCATTACTGCAACATCGTGCTTGATGGAAGACCCCATAAGAACATCGTTCGGCTCCGATTCAATGGCCCCACGAAGCGGATCTCTATCCGAAACGAGGACAACGAAGACGTCACGCACACAGTGGACTCCCCCGAGGGAATCGGCGCACATTCAGAGGCGATCCGGGCACGGGTGAAAACGCTGCTCAAGTGAATGCCATGAAATGAACGGAGCCGCATGACCCACTACAAGCGACCCTACGCCACCAACACGATTTGCGGCGAGGCCGCGGCCGACGCCGACGTGACCCCGTTTGTGGAGCACGTCGATTGCCCGGAATGCCTCAGGCAGCTGATCGCGGCAGCGCAGCAAATCGATGACCCGGGGCCGCCCGCACACGCACCCATCCAGATTATCAACCGGATCGAGGGCGAGCGGCACCCGCGCGAACGGTCGGACGATGACGATGGGTCGGGGACAATCCTGGCCTTGATCATCATCGCCGCTGTCGTCGCGTGGGCGTGGGGCCTGTGAGGCGCGAGCTCCGTCTCGCGCTGGGGCGGCCCGGGCCTTGCGCGGCTGTTGAGCGGTCCCCACGTTGCCCGGTGTTGAACAACGGCCCGGCCTTGCCGTGCGGGCCGGACAAGCTAAGGGGGGAAGGCGTCCGGAATTGGACCAGAGAGCCGGAGACGGTGTAGTATTCCGGGAAGGCAGTCCTTACAAGGCACCCCGCTGCCCGAAAGGCGGAACCCGATGAAGACCTGGACCGGAAACCCCCTGACCCTGGCCGCGCTGGCCGCTACGCTCACCCTGGCCGGTTGCATCGAGGACGCCCCCGGCGTGGCCGCAGCCCCCGAATCCGCCCCCGGAGACCCGGCCATCTACGCCCCCGACGGCTGGCCCCTCCAGATCGGGGGAAAGGTGTCCGAACGGAGACGCCATGAGCTTCACGCGGAGTTTGTGACCTTGGGGAGCACTTGGGCGGTCAACGTCGTGAATGGGCAGACGTACGCTGCCCGGTACGGCTACGGCACCGGATCGCTGCCCGACGAAGACCCCGAGTTCATGTACGAGCGCTTTGGCCTGACCGGCAGTCACTATGTCTACGAAGGCCACTTTCCGGCGACGGTTCCCGATGTGTTCTTCCAAGATGAGCACCTGTTGCCGGAGCACCTTCGCGGGCGGATCGAGTACCACGAACACGTCATGCGGCTGCGCAACCCCAGACAGCAGCGGGAGTGGGAAGAGAACAGGGCCCGGATGAGGGCCGAGGGGCTCCTTAAACAGCGACCGACGCCCCCGTGGGCCGCGCCCGTGAACGGGCCGGGGCCTGCAACGCTCCCGCCGGTCACCGCTGGAGACGGCTCGGCTCGAACCCGCCCCCGACCGTCAGGCCCCAGCCGCTCTTGGAGCGGCTGAACCCGCCGGACCATGCGAGAAGCCGGCCGCCCGGCAGGCGCAGGGCATAGCGGCCGCGCGCGTCGAGCGACCACGGCCCGTCGGTCGCGGCGGCGGGCGGGCCGTGTCCGCCGAGCCGCTCCCGCCACAGCGCGCCGGAGGCGGCCGCGGGGCCGCCCCATTGCGGCGAGACGGAGAGCGACAGCCCCTCCTCGGCCGATGGACTGCCGACGCTGAGCGTCACGCCCAAGCCCCGCTCCTCGTAGCCCTCGGCGGAGTGGATCAACAGGATCCGGCCCTGCGCGTCGATGCGGACGGAGCCACCCGCGGCCCGGAACCCGCCGGCCATTTCGAGCCCCGATCCCGTCTGGCCCGCGCCGCCGTCGCGCCGCGCGCTCGCCTCGCCGAACACCTCAAGCGCCATGGCTCCGAAGCGCGTCGAAGGAGCTATTTCGACGCCCAGCCGCTGCTGGTGGACCGCCGCGCTGCGGCCGTCCACGGTCTCCGCGCCCGCGCCGGTCGCGAGCCGCGCCCACGCGGCGTCGGCCCGCAGCCCGAACCAGCCTGCCAGGCGGCGGCGCACCTCGAAGAGCCCGAGGCCGAGGTCCAAATCGCTCTCGCCCACGCGCCCCGTCGCGCGCGCGTTCTCGGCCGATCCCCAACCGCCGCCCGCCATCGTCCACACCGACGTGGACCCGTCCGACCAGCGCAGGTAGGGATGCACCCCCGTCAGCGAGGTCTCGAGGCGTCCTTCGGCCGCTCCGGCGCGCCAGTCGCCCCCGCCCCGGCTTCTCGCCACCGCCACGCCCGCGAGCCAGCGCCCGCCGAGTGCCCGGTCGAGTCCGGCCCAGCCCGTCCGCAGGCCGCCCTCGTAGCCGCGATCCGCCGCCGGATCGCCCGCGAACGTCTGGAGGTCGCCCTGGCCCCAGAGCCGCCAGCCGCCTCCGCCTCCGGCCGTGTCCTGCGCGGCCGCCTTCGCGCCGCCCCACGCGAACAGGAACTCCGTGCCGCCGCCGGACGCTCCCAGGCCTGCCGCGGCCCCGAGGCCGTTCAGGCCCAGCGCCCCCGCAACGCTCGCGGGGTCCGGAGGCCCGCCCGAACCGCTCCCATCGGCGGCCTCCGCCGCCAACGCCACCAGTCCCCGCTCGGCCTCCGCGAGACCGCCGCCCCGCAGATAGCGCGACGCCGTCCAGTCCGCGAGCAGCCCCTCCGCCGCC
>JAPOOQ010000457.1 GCA_026713345.1 Gemmatimonadota bacterium
AGCATCGGGCCCTCTCTGCCGCTCAACGCGAGAAGCCTTACTCCGCCATCACGGGTGTGCTCTGGGAGAGAGTCGAGGGGGTCATGATCCGTCGCAGCCAGTTCCTGGCCGGGATGTTCCAGTCGGCCGCGACGACGTTGGAGGACGTGCTGGCCGACGGCTAGGCCGTGCAAGGAGCCGGGACGTGCGGATTCCATCTGCCTACAGGCCGCAGTACGCACGAGCTGCCAGGCTGAACCCCGAACTTGCCGAGGAGTACATCCGGCATACCATGCTGGCCGATCCGCCAGCTGACGCCGCCGTAGCCGAACTGGGTTCATTCAAGGTCTCCGAGGCGAACCGGTTCATCCAGGCCGGGATGGACCGCGACCACAGGACACTCGGCTCCGCTCCGCCTGCGCTTCGCGACTTCTTCGAGGCGCTCGAGACTGCTCCGCCGTGGTGGGATCCCCGGGCCAGCTGGCTGGGGTGCAAGGCGTTTCACGAATACTCCGACCTGTTCATCCCGGCGTTCTTCGTCACCACCGTCCAGAACGCGGCCACGCTGATCGCCAAGTCCTTCCATGCCACCGGACGCGTCAACTCCCTCTTCGGGCCGCGGCGCATACGCCAGAACACCCGCCACTTCATCGAGATCATGCTCCCCGGGGCCCTCGATCGCCGCGGCGACGGATGGAAGCTGTCCGTGCGCATTCGGCTCGTCCACGCGCAGGTTCGGCAACTGATCCACGGGTCGGGCCGGTGGGACGAGTCCGTCTTCGGGGTCCCCCTCAGCTCGGCGCACATGGGCGTGGCGTCGGCCAACTTCTCCGCGACGATGCTCAGGCAGGCGGCAAGGCTGGGCGCGGTCATGGACCGGGCCACTCGTGACAGCTTCATGCAGATCTGGCGCTACGCCTCCTGGCTCATCGGTACGCCCGAATCGCTTCTGTTCGAGGCGGACGAGGAGAAGACGCACGAACTCTACCGGATCGCGAGGGCCTGCGAACCACCCCCGGGCGAGGAATCGGTGGTCATTGCGAAAGCCCTGTTCGAGGCTCTGCCCAGGATCGCCGGAAAGAGCGACCCCGAAGAGGTGAAGGCAATGCGGGACCAGGCCTACCGGGTGGCCCGCGCCCTCATTGGAGACGAGATGGCCGACCAGCTGGAGCTGCCCAAATCCCGTGTGCGGGGGGTCCTTGCCATGATGCGGAGTACCCGGCGGCTGGTCCGGGTGCAGCACCAACTGATCCCCAGTGTCGCGATGGCCTGGCGAAGCTCGGCCTTCGCCTTCCTGCTGGACGCCGCGTTGCTCGATGACCTCAGCTACCGGCTGCCGGATCATCTGGATGCGGAGAAGGCCACCCCGTGGTGAGCGGGCAGGGGAAGCGCCTTCGCTACGCCGCAGACGAAGCACCCCCTCCCGGGGTTTCCGTGGTAGTGGGATTGCAGACCGCGGTGCTCACGTGCGTGCCGGTCGTGGTGATCATGACGATCGTCGCGCGGGTGGCCGGCCAGAGCGACGAGTACCTTCTCTGGACGATCTTCGCGGGCCTGGTGATTGGCGGACTCACAACGATCGTGCAGGCCGCGCGCTTCGGCGGGATCGGCGCGGGCAACCTGGTCATCATGGGGTCGTGCGGAGCCGCAATCGGTGTTGCCGTTCTTGCACTTCGGGCGGGCGGCCCGCCGCTGCTCGCAACCCTGGTCGTTGCGTCGGCCCTCTTCCAGTTCGGGCTCGCCGCCCGCCTTGCGGTGCTGCGCCGCATCTTTACTCCGGTCGTTTCCGGGACCCTGACGGCGCTGATCGCGGTCAGCATCATGCCGCTGGGATTCGCAATGATGCAGCGCGTGCCCGCAGACGCGCCGGCAGCCGCGGCACCCGTCACCACAATCGTTACCGTGGTCACGGTAGCAGGGCTAATGCTGCGGGCCCGCGGGATCCTGCTCGCCTGGACACCCGTCGTCGGATTGGCGGTGGGTACCGCGGTTGCCGCGCTTTTCGGAATCCTGGACTTCAGCCGCGCCGGTCAGGTTGCGTGGATCGGCCTCCCGCCTCTGGCCGGGCCGGGCATCGGTCCGGTTCTCGACTCCCGCTTCTGGTTGCTCCTTCCCGGCTTCCTGTTCGTCACGCTCGTCATCACGGTCAAGCAGGTCGGCGACGCCGTTCTGATCCAGCGCCTTTCCCGCCGGGAGCCCAGGGCGACCGACTTCCGCAGGGTACAGGGAGCGGTCAGCGCCTGTGCCGCCGGAACCCTCCTTTCCGGGATTGCCGGAACGCTGCCCGTATGGCCCCGGAACGGCGGGATCAGGCTTGCCCGGGGAGTGGGGATCGCAGCCCGTTCGGTCGGGATCCACATCGGGATCATCGTGATCGGGCTCGCCTTCGTCCCCAGGTTCGCCGTGGTGTTGCTCTCCATTCCCGCACCTGTGCTCGGCGCCTACATCTTTGTCGTTTTCGCCGCCAACTTCGCCCAGGCAATGAAGGTGATCTTCCAGTCCGACCCGGGCCGGCAGGGGGCGTTCGTGGCCGGCATATCGTTCTGGGTGGGAGCGGGAATCCAGTTCCGGGCCATATTCCCGGAATACTTCAGCGGCCCCGCCGGCCAGACGCTCGCCAACGGAATTGTCACGGGCGGCATCACCGTCCTGTTGCTGAGCCTGTTTCTTGAGCTGACCGGACCCCGCCGACACAGGGCCGAGATGCCTCTCGGCGAAGACAGCCTGCCGGTCGTCGACAAATTCGTGATGGGGTTGGCGGAGCGCTACCGGTGGAGGGGTGCACCTCTGGAACGGCTCAGGGCGTCCGCCGAAGAGGCGGTGCTCAGCCTGATCCGGCAGGAAACAGACGCATCCGCGGCTGCGCGCGGACTCCGTGTGGTCGCCAGCAACGATCGCACCGGTGCCACGCTGGAGTTCACAGCCGCTACCAGGGGAGCCAACCTGGAAAATGAAATGGTCGCCCTCGGGTCACGACGTCCCGATCCCACCAGCCAGCGCGACCTGACCCTGCGGCTCCTGCGTTTTCACGCGTCTTCCGTCAGCCACCGGCAGTACCACAACGCCGACATCCTGACCGTGCGCGTGGCAAGATCCTGACAGCGCCCGGGGCCTCCACGGGGGCCGGGGCAGGTCAGCTTTCGTAGCCGAGCAGCCTCATCCCCGGCTCGCACGCTTCACTGAGGGGCGCAAGTTCGGCGGGCGAAAGACGGGTCCAGGACGGCGGCTTGTCGCGAATCACGCCGCAGATCCGTTTCAACCAGTCGGTGTCCACGTACCGAGGCCCCACGAACTCGGCAAAGCGGGACATCTCCGGTTCGGGCGACTTCAGCACGGATTCGAAGCGGATCGACAGCACACGGTCGCGGGGAAGGGCCTCCAGGTGGCGCACCCCGCGCTCGATCATGCCGTTCCACAGCCATCCGAAGGTCGGCAGGTCGATCTGCGCGGCACGGAACTTCTCGGCGGAGAAACGTTTCGCTCGGCGTTCCATTAGGAAGGAAATCCACGGGCTGGTGCCGGGCCAGTTGAACCGGCTGAAGGGATCGAGCCCTCTCTTCCGCAACTGTGATGCCAGCATGGCCAGAGACCGAAAGGGCCTGTGCTTCTGCATCGACATGGCGGTATCCCGGCCGTCGCGGAAGACATGGACGAAGCGCGCGTCCGGAAACCGCCTGGCGAGCAGCGGCGTCAACAGCAGCGACGCGCCGGACCGCTCGATCCATACCGTCTTGTCGTAGCGGTCGGCCAGCCACTCGAAGGCGAAGCGGTAGTGGTCCTCCAGCGCGGCACGCCCCCGCTTGCGCAAGTCGCGGCCCAGCTCGTCCCAGAGGTCGTCATGGTCGTCGGTCAGATGGGGAAGCGTGACGGCCAGAATCGGGGGCAGGTCATCGGGTCCGTAGCGGGCGTCCGGCGAATCGATCGGATAGAGGAACTCATTGGATTGCAGGCGGTTTCGCAGGACCGCCTGAAGGGCCGGCCGGCAGGTGTTCAGCTTCCGGAACAGGTCCTCTCCGCCGACCTTGCGTCCGCGCAGAACGGTCGCGCCCATGGTCGCAAGGAATTCGGAGACGCTGAGCATCGCGGGATGCTTGCGAACCATGTCGGAGATCATGGTCGACCCACACCGCCCCGTGCTCACGACGAACACGGGAGGCGACATTCCATCACTGGCGCGCATGGTCGCGCTCCTCCAGCGTGGCGAGAAGGGTGCTGCCGTATTCGTAGAGTGCCATGGACCTGGCCTCGTCGAAACCCGATGTCTGCGCCAGATGCAGGCGCCACTTCCCGAGAACGCCGGCCAGGACCAGCGGGCCCTGTACGAGCGCCAGCTCCCGGCCGATGCAGATGCGGGGACCCGAGCCGAAGGGAAGGTAGGCGTTCTTGGGGTGACTCGGCCTGTCCTCGAGCCATCTCTCCGGCCGGAACTCGCGGGGGTGCGGAAAGTGCCTCCGGTTCATGTGGAGCACCCGGATTGCGCACTGCATCACGGTATCCCTGGGGATGAAGTATCCCCCGATCGTGCAGTCCTCGGTCGCGCGCCGGCTCACGTAGTGGATCGGCGGCATCAGACGGAGGGCCTCGGCGAACACGGCGCGGGTATAGGGGAGGCGTGCGACATCCTCGGCCTGAAGCGGCGCCCCGCCGCTGACGTCGTCCAGTTCCGCCTCGAGACGCTGGAGCACTTCGGGCTGGCGCAGGATCCTGGAGAAGCACCACGTAAGGGCATTCGCGCAGGTCTCGTGACCCGCAAAGAGAAGCACGTATGCGTCCTCCCGCACTTCCTCGTCCGTGAACGAGCGCTCCTCGCCTTCTTCGTCCTGCGCGTGGACCAGGACCGAGACGACATCGTACCTGGTGCCCGGGCCGGCCTGGCGAGCCGCGGCAATGGCCTTGTCGAACACGGCGTCCATCTCGGCCAGGGTGCGATGCGCGCGGAAGTTGGCCGGGAGGGGAAGGAGCGTGATCAGCTTGCTCATGGGCAACAGGGCCCGCACCACCTTCCACTTCTGCGTGGCAAGCACGGCGTCGATCAGGCCCGGGTTGGCCGGCGTGTCGTCTCCGAAGAACGCTTCGCACGCGATATCGAGCGCCAGCAGGTGCATCTCCTTCTTCAGATCGATCGTCTGTCCGGACGAGTGGAGCCGCTGGCGGGTGGCGGCGTTGCGAACCACGACCTCGCCGAACCAGTCGGCCTGACGCTTGTTGAAGGAAGGATGCATGAGCTTCCGCCGCCGCGCATGCTCCTCGCCGTCGCCGGTCAGGATCGTCGGAAGTCGCATCACACCCTTTCCGATGTCACTCTTCGCGAACGACGCCCGCTTCACGACAAGGATTTCCCGCATCAGGTCCGCGTCGGAAACCACACAGAAACTCCGGCCGGGAAGCTCGTA
>JAPOOQ010000458.1 GCA_026713345.1 Gemmatimonadota bacterium
ACGCCAAGCTCCATCTCGACGCGACCATCGAAGATCTCAACTTCAAGGCCCCCCGCGGACTCGACCGCTCCCTCATCCTGCGCCTCGCCTCCGGGCAGTGGATCCGCGATGGCCAGACCGTGCTCGTCAGCGGTGCACCCGATTCAGTGACATACTGCACCACCTTTCTATGTGCTTGTGGGGCCGATAGTTAGCTGCTCCGGATCCAGAGTTCGCGGAGCCTTTCTGCGAGCGTGCACGCGTTGGACGTATTCCTGGACTGCGGGCTCGTCGAGATCTACGGTCCGGATGGTCCACGGAGCGTACGGCACGACCTGTCGTCCCGGAAGGATCCCTCTCCGCAGGAGCCTGCCAACGACGGGTGGGCTGACGTCCAGGTACGCGGCTGCCTCCTGCAGAGTGATCAGTCCTTCCTGCTCGCAGGTCGCGGGGTCATGGACCGGGATGCCGTGATAATGGCGCAGGCTGGTGACCCGGCCCGCCGTCCAGTTGTTGTTTCGGCCCGTCCTGAGTCCCAGACGGTTCAGGATGCGAGCGATCTGTCCGTCCGGGAGCAGTGCTGTCAGCTCCCTTACGATGTCCACGACCTTGCGGTCCGTCGTGTAACGGTGCTGCCCCTTGCGATTCTTTCGAACCGAGAGCTGAGCGTGCTGCCCGCCGGCCCAGCGAACGACCATGTGGATGCGGGCCGCTTCTTCGTCCACATCGACCAGGATCTCTTCGATGAGGGTACGTACGATGCGCTTCTTGAGCCGCATGTCGGCCTCTGGATCGTGCCACACGCCGGGCAGATCCTCAGCCAGCTGCAGGAGCGCCGCCCGGTCGATCCTCTCGTCCTTCTGGCGCTCGCCGGCCTCGAAGGCCACCCACTCCCGTTCGACTTCGGCCACCACCTCCAGGGCCCGGTTCCAGCGGCGCTCAAGTTCGGCGGCCACAAGGCGGTTTTCCGGCTCCGCGGCGTCGTATTGCCGGCGTGCCCGTTCCGCCTCGTAGCGCGCCTGCTCCACCTTCAGCGCCAGCACCTCACGGTCCCGCTTCCGGTCTTCCCTGGCGTGCTCCGCGGCTCTGATCGCAGCCTCCAGGGCGCCGGGTTGGATGACGGAGAGAACGGCTTCCTCCACGGCGCGGTCCGCAGCGAGGCCGCCGAACGAGATGCAGGAACCCGCCCCGTGGTTGATCGCCGCGCCACGGCAGCTGTAGCGGACAACCCGCCCGTTGGTGCCGCTGTAGGTGACATGCGGCCGTCGTCCGCAGCGCCGGCACCGCAGCAGCCCCGCAAGGAGCGAGCGGCCTCGCCGGGGAGCGCCCCGGCGCATCGACCCCTTCATGTGCACGTTCTCCGCGATCCGCTTCTGGTTCGCCTGATACCGCTCCCACCCGATGTAGCCATCGTGATGCCCCGGGATCAAGACGGCCCACTTGTCCTGGGCAACGGGGATACCGCGGCGTCTTCTCGGCTCGCCGTTCATGATCGCCGTCTCCGTGCGGGTCCGCCCGTACGCGTAGGCACCCGCATAGACGGGGTTGGTGAGGATGTTGTGCACCGAGTTGTAGACCGGGAGCTTCCAGACGACGCCTCGGCCGAACGCCCCGTACTGGACGGCTGGCAGCTCCACTCCTTCCTGCCGGAACCAGAGGAGGACCTGCCGGATGCTTCCCAGCGCCTCGAACTTCTCGAACACGAGCCCGATGCTCGTCCGGATCCGCCGGTCCGGGTCCAGCTCGCACCGGTTGTCCCGGGTCCGGAGGAACCCGATGGGGAGCATGGTATAGAGTTCCCCGCGTTCCGCCTTCTCCCGCAGGGCCACCAGAGAGCGCTGGCGCATCACCCCCAGCTCCCACTCGCTCATGGTGCCCTTGAGGCCCAGGAGCAGCCGGTCGTTGAAGTGGTGGGGATCGTAGACCCCTTCGGCGTCGATGATGAGCGTCGAGGTCAGTCCGCACAGGTCGACCAAGTGGTGCCAGTCCCTGTTGTTGCGGGCCAGTCGCGAGGCCTCAAGGGCGAACACCCCACCCACCTCCTCCAGACACACAGCGGATAGCAGTCGCTGGAATCCAGGGCGCTCGACCCGCCCCGATCCGGAGCGTCCCAGGTCCTCGTCCACCACCTCCACCCGGCTCCAGCCCAGGGAGCGGGCCCGGTCCGCCAGCTCGTACTGCCTGCGACGGCTCTCCTGGTTGTCCTGAACCTGGCTGAGCGTCGACTGGCGGATGTAGACGTACGCGGTTCGCTCCAAGTGCTGTGGTGTGATCTTGGCCAGGTTCACGAGGCCTTTCCCTCTCCGGCCTCTGAAGCCTCCCGGCGCAGCAGATTCCCGCGCAGCAACTCGATCCAGAGTTCCAGCACGCTCGCCCGAACTTCCGGGGAAAGCGTATCCCAATGGGTGCGGCCGAAGCCCAGGGGCAGAAACGGCTGTCGAACCTTCATCAAGAGCCTCCGGATGCCGGGGAAGCGGAGTCATTGTGGCCGGCCGAAGGCTCACCGCTATCCATGTGGGCGTCAAGGAGGCGCCTGAGGGCTCGCAGTGCGGCAACAGACACCGTGGGTGGAGACGTGACCAATTGAGCCCCGCAGCCCGCGTCCGCCTTGGTCATCCACTCGGGGATCTCCGTCCTGGTCCCGTCAGGAAGCACGACGACAAAGCTGCCCTCGCCGCCCCGGACGTGGCGCCCGCAGACTTCCAGCTCACGACCGCATAGCGGATGCCAGGGGTAGCGGACGCCAACTACAGTGGATTTGTGAGCACCACGTCGCCTGTCCGACCGGGTCGGGAAAGTCGTACCTGGCGTGCGCGCTGGGCCACCAGGCCTGCCGCGCCGGCATCTCGACGCGCTACTACCGCGTCTCCCGCCTCCTTGACGAACTCACCCTCGCCCGCGGCGACGGATCGTATCCCAAGGTCATCCAGCGGCTCGCCCGGACCTGGCTCCTCGTCCTCGACGACTGGGGGCTCGCTTCGCTCTCGGGACAGGGACGGCACGACCTCCTCGAGGTCCTCGACGACCGCTA
>JAPOOQ010000459.1 GCA_026713345.1 Gemmatimonadota bacterium
GCGGGCCCCGGCCGCCGCGTAGTGGAGCGGTGTCATGCCTCTCCGGGAGCCCCCGAAACGTCCCGTCGTGCGAGCGTGTACGTCCGCGCCAGCATTCACCAGGACAGCCACGACTTCGGGGTTCGGGTTGGCGGTCGCCTCATGCAGCGGGGTCTCGTCCCATCTGCCATGGACCCTGTACCCCGTCGCCCACGCGTTCACCTCCGCTCCCGCCTCCAGCAACGTGGTCAGGACCGTCAGGTCGGGGTTGTGACCAGCCGCAAGGTGCAAGGCTGAATAGTTGCTCGCGTCCCGTGCGTTCACGTCGGCCCCGGCCTCCAGAAGCACCGCGATCACACCGGGGTCGCGGGTCCATCGCGCCGCCTGATGCAGCGGTGCGGCGCCGTCGCCCGGGCCCAGGAACATTGGGGAACGCACTTCCGTCCGGATATTGACACCGGCTCCGTCGCGAATGCAGATGGCGACCAGGGTAGCCGTCGCGGCGCGGAAGAAGGCAGGAGTGTGCCATCTGTCGCAGTTCGCCGCATCGGTGGAATAGTCGATCCAGGCTCGCGCCACCGAATCACCCGCGAGTTCAAGGAACCGTTGCGCGACCGCCTCGTGCACCTCGGTGTCCAGGGCTGCCTGCAACGGAGTTTGGCCAGCGTCGTCAACCGCATGCAGCGAAGCGCCCGCGTCGACGAGGAGGGAGACGAGGGAGGGCGGTCCCCAGCGGGCGTGGTGCAAGGGTGTGCGGCCCGTTGAATCGCGCGCGTGGACGTCGGCCCCCGCAGCCAGGAGCGCGGCCGCCAGGTCGGGCTTCTGTCGTCTCGCAGCACGATGGAGGGCCGTCGTGCCCTGGTCGGATCGTGCGTGCATGTCAGCGCCCGCCTCGGCGAGTATCCCGATGAGCGTGGTCGCGAATTGGCTCGTCCGATAAGCGTTCACCAGGTGATGCAGCGAAGAGTTGCCGTCTTCCTCCCGGGCGTTCACGTCGGCGCCATGCTCGATGCAGCCCATAACGCTCTCGGGCGGGGCCGCGTTGATGAAATCCGCGTCCGGCCAGGCGCACAAGGGTCGCTCGCCCGGCGCGGCCCCGAGGCTCTCCGGCACCTGGGGATCCGCGCCCAATTCAAGCAGCCTGTTCACAACCGGGGTGTTGCCGGTGCTCCAGGCCACGTGCAGAGGTGTCTCGCCTTTTCCGTTGCGGGCATTGATGTCGGCACCGGCACCGACCAGGGCAGAGACGATCACCGTGTCGAGACGCAGCGAGGTCACACGCAAGCCCCGCCGACGGGGGAACAGGGACACCACATGCAATGGCGTGTCACCGTCTTCATTCCGGGCGTGGACATCCGCCCCCGCTTCGAGGAGCGAGGTCACCTGAGCAAGTTTGTCCCACGTGCCCGCATGGTGCAGCGGAGTGGCACCTGCGGAGTCAGCGGCGTTCACCTCCGCGCCGGCTTCGATCAGAGCGGCAAACAACGCGGGATTGTCGCTGTACAGGGCCGCGACGTGAAGTGCCGACTCGCCGCGGAGGTCGCGTGCGTTGACCTCCGTGCCTGCTTCGACCAGCGCGCGGACAATGCCCTCGCTTTCGCCAAATCCGGCAAAATGCAGCGGCGGCCGGCCGTCGTAGGCGTTTACGGTGGGGTCGGCCCCAGCGTCCAACAGTCGGCGGACGACTTCGAGAGCAGCAGCCGTATCGCGTTCACTCCACGCCGCGGCCCAATGCAGGACGGTCTCTCCAACCGCGTCCCGGGCGTTCACGTCCGCGCCCGCCTCGATCAAGGCATCGAGAACAGCGATGTCGATCGACTCTCCTTGCCGGCCCGCCACGTGCAGCGGAGTGGATCCACGGTCTTCACGTGCACCCACATCCGCGCCAACCTCAAGAAGCAGGCCAACGATCTCCGAATCGTTGACTTCGGCCGCAACGTGCAGCGGCGCTCTGCCGCGGTTGTCCCGCGCATTCACTTGCGCGCCGGCCTCGATCAGCATCTTCGCGATGGGAACGCTCCCGAGCGAAGCAGCCATGTGAAGCGGCGTGTTGCCGTCATCGTTTCGGACGCTCGCGTCGGCACCGCCGCTCAGCAGGAGGGCGACGATGTCGGAATCTTCCCCTCTCAGGGTCCGGAGTCGAAACCGGGACCCGATTGACGCCCAGTGCAGCGGGGTGTTGCCCTCATCGTCATGGGCAAGGGGGTCCGAGCCGGACTCGAGACAACGCGCCACGTCGTCGGGAAGAGCCGTCCGGCGGAAGAGCGTCGTGTTCCAGTACGAGCAGTGCGTCGGGTCGGCTACCCTGCCGCGGTCGTCGAGCGCATCCCGGTTGGCTCCCGCGGCCACCAGTTCCCGGACGACGGCCGCATTCGGGTTGGACCAGGCCAGGTGCAGAGGGGTGCGCTCGTAGGCGTCACGCGCACTCACGTCGGCCCCCGCCCCGATTAGCGCCAAGACAACCTCGACACTACCGTTACGCGCAGCGGCATCGTGCAGTGGGGTGCTCCCTGCCCAGTCCAGCGCGTTGACGTCCGCGCCGGCCGCCACGAGCGCGGACACCACACCGTCCAGGCTGCGAGCGGATGCCGCATGCAGCACAGTCTTGTTCGCGTCGTCGCGAGCTTCGATGTCCGCTCCGCTCCGGAGACAGGCGTCTACCGTGTCGGCGGTTGCCGTCGAGAGGAACCGGTGGAAGCTGCCTTCGTGCCAGTCTTCACAGCCCGGGGAACCATCCGGGATTGCGAAGCTCTGGCTGGAGGCGGGGGATGTAGTCAGAAGGAGCGCTGCGACCACAGTTGATCCCGTGAGCAGTCGAAAAGTCACCGGAAGACTCGGGACTGCAGGCAACGTTCCCATGTTGCTCCTCCGAATTGATCATGCACAGCGACTCACCCTCCAAGCTAACCGCCCTACCTTGTCCGGGCACCCTGGTTCCCGGCGATGCGCACGTCGGCGCTGTCGCGGAGCTGCGTGGCCGGAGTGGGGCGCCCGGCTGATCGCTTCCGGTTGCCACGACATTGGGTCCCGGGTCGCCGGGGGAGATCTCTCATGCGCGTCACCGCGGTCCCCGGACGCGCCGCCATGCTTCCGCATACACGTCCGCGCGGACATCGAGGTAGCCGGGGTACTCCCTGCGCGCCGCCTCCAGCACCGACCGCTCAAGGGTCACCCCCGCGACCGGGTCCGTCGTCTCCAGGAGCATTTCGCCGGTGGGGCCGA
>JAPOOQ010000460.1 GCA_026713345.1 Gemmatimonadota bacterium
CCGCGCGAGACGGGTTTCCCCCAGTCGGCGAGCCTGATCCAGATGGCGCCGCAGGGCGACCAGGCGCTGGCCTGGATCGGGGACAACCTGTATGTGGTGACGGTTCCCGACCTCGGCGCGGCGGTGCCGGCGATCGAGGTGGCCAAGCCGGATTCAGCCGCTGTTCCGGCACGCAAGCTGAACGACCTGGGCCTCGAGTTCCCCTCCTGGGGCGCGGACGGCCGCACCGTGCACTGGTGGCTCGGCAACGCGCTCTTCACCTACGACCTGGACGCGGCTGCCGGCGACCCCGACTACGCCGCCACCGAACAGCAGATCACGGTGACCGCCGCGCGCGACATCCCGCAGGGCACGGTCGTGTTGCGCGGCGCACGCGCAATCACCATGAACGGCGACGAGATCATCGAGAACGCGGACATCGTCGTCACGAACAACCGCATCGCGTCGGTATCGGCGGGCCCGGGCGAGGTGCCCGAGGGCGCGACCGTCATCGATGTCGCGGGCAAGACCATCGTTCCCGGCTTCGTGGACACCCACGCGCACATGTGGAACCTGTGGCAGCTGCACTGGTCGCGTTCGTGGCTCTACCAGGCCAACCTCGCCTACGGGGTCACCACCACCCGCGACCCCCAGACCGCTACCACCGACGTGCTCTCCTACGAGGACCTGGTCCGCGCGGGGAGGATGGTCGGGCCGCGCGTCTATTCCACCGGTCCGGGCGTCTTTTCGTCCGACTACATCGACAGCTACGAGCACGCGCTGGAGGTGCTCAGGAAGTACAGCCGCTACTACGACACCAAGACCTTCAAGATGTACATGTCCGGCAACCGCCGGCAGCGCCAGTGGCTGATCATGGCCGCGCGCGAGCTGGAGCTCATGCCGACCACCGAGGGCGGCCTCGAGTACCGTCTCGACATGACCCACGCAATCGACGGATACCCGGGGATCGAGCACTCGCTGCCGATCGTCCCGGCCTACCAGGACATCGTGGAGCTCTTCGCGACGTCGGGGACGGTCAATTCGCCCACGCTTCTCGTCTCCTACGGGGGACCCTGGGCGGAAAACTACTTCTACACGAACGAGGACCTCTTCGGCGATGAAAAGCTGACCCACTTCACCCCGCGCCGCCAGCTGGAGAACAAGGCGCGGCGCCTGCAGAGCGACGGACCTGGTCCCGGCGGCTGGTTCATGGAGGAGGAATACGCCTTCCCGAAGCACTCCGCCTGGCTGGTGAAGCTGGTGGAGGGCGGCGGGAAGACCGGGGTGGGAAGCCACGGACAGCTGCAGGGCCTCGGCTACCACTGGGAGCTCTGGGCGATGCAGAGCGGCGACATGGACGAACACGACGCGCTGCGCGCGGCCACGATCATGGGCGCGGAGGCGATTGGGCTGGGCCGTGACCTGGGATCGATCGAGGCGGGCAAGCTGGCGGACCTGGTCATCCTGGACGCGAATCCGCTCGACAACATCCGCAACTCGAACACGATCCACCAGGTGATGATGAACGGACGGCTCTACAACGGCGACACGCTCGACGAAGTGTGGCCAAGGCAACGAGCCGCACCGGACGAGCCATGGAGGCACCTCGCGCCGAACGTCGCCGCCGGGATCCGGGGAGGTGACAAATGAGCGCCCGCACGAAGTTCTCCAGGTGGGTGGCGCCGGCGCTGGCGCTTGCCCTGCTCGCAGTCATGACCGTACCCCTGATGGCGCAGATCCCCCGGCCGGGCGGAGGCCGCCAGAACCCCCTGCCGCTGCGTAGCGCGCGCACGGCCGAGTTCACCGCCACCGAAGGTACGTGGATCTCGCTGGACGTCAGCCCCGACGGCCAGATGATCGTCTTCGACCTCCTCGGCGACCTCTACACCATGCCGATCACGGGCGGCGAGGCGTCTCCGCTGCTCGTGGGGATGGCCTACGAGACACAGCCGCGCTTCAGCCCCGACGGGGAGTCGGTCGTGTTCGTCTCCGATCGGAGCGGCGGCGACAACATCTGGACGATGCGCCTCGACCGCACCGACACCACCCAGGTCACCCGGGGCAACAACAACCTCTACCTTTCCCCTGAATGGGAACCGGGCGGCGAGTTCGTCGTGGCCAGCCGGTCCAGCGGACTGGGCGGCGCCGCGACGCTCATCATGGTCAACGCGGAGCGGGGGTCCCCGGTGTCGCTCAGCGGGATCGCCGCGGGCAAGAACATCGGGGCGGCATTCAGTCCGGACGGACGCTACATGTGGTACTCGAGGTCGTTTTCGGACTGGACCTACAACGCCACCCTGCCGCTGTTCCAGCTGTACCGGTACGACTTCGAACGGGCCACGAGTTCCGTAATGACGAACCGGTACGGCTCGGCGATGCGGCCGGCGGTGTCTCCGGACGGACAGTGGCTGGTCTACGCGTCGCGCCACGGCCCCGAGACGGGGCTGCGCAAGCGCAACCTCGAGACGGAGGAGGAGGAGTGGCTGGCGTACCCGGTCCAGCGTGACGAGCAGGAATCGCGCGCGCCGCTCGATGTGTATCCGGGCTATTCCTTCATGCCGGACGGCTCGTCGATCGTGGTCTCCTACGGCGGCAGGATCTGGAATGTGCCGATGGACGGCACCGAGCCCACCGAGATTCCCCTCGAGGTCGAGGTCGAGCTGGCGATCGGTCCCGAGGTGAAGTTCGACTTCCAGATCGACACGGCCGAGATGGTCACCGCCAGCCAGATCCGCACCCCGGTGGCGTCCCCCGACGGCGAACGGATGGCGTTCGTCGCCTTCGACCGCCTCTGGGTCCAGGACATGCCCGATGGGGACCCGGAGCGGCTGACCGACGCGGAAGCCGGCGAGTTCCATCCGCAGTGGTCTCCCGACGGGCAGTGGATCGCCTACGTGACGTGGGACGATTCCGAGGGCGGCCATATCATGAAGGTGCCGGCCGGCGGCGGCGAGCCCATGCGGCTTACCGCGAGCGCGGCCGCGTATTCGAATGTGGCGTGGGCACCGGGCGGGGACCGGATCGTCGCGACCCGTTCAGCGGCCGGCGACCTGCTGGCCACCTCCGGCCTCTTTGCCGGGCCACTCGGCGGCGCCTTCGTGTGGGTGCCGTCCGACGCGGCCGAACCCGTCGAGCCCGAGGTGATCTCGCCCACGGGCATCCGCGACGTGATGCACTTCGTCCAGGACGAACCGGACCGGATCTACGCCTACAGCCCGATCGAGGGCCTGGTGTCGTTCCGCTGGGACGGGACCGACGTGAAGAGCCACCTCCTGGTGCGCGGCACCGTGGGGGCGGGGGGAATCAGCGACCCGCACCCGGAGCAGTGGGAGTACCTGCCCCGCCGCATCTTCCCGTGGAGGAAGGGCCCGGACCCGACGGAGCCGATTGTGGACCCGGCAGACCCGGACCCGGCCGACCCGAACCCGGACCCGCCCGCCGAGCCGGGATTCCCGCAACCCGCGGGGCTGGTGATCCTGTCTCCGCAGGGGGACCAGGCCTTCGCGCAGATCGGCAGGGACATCTACGTCGTCGATTTGCCGGACGTGGGCGCGCAGCCCGCCACCATGGTCGCGTCTCCCGGCGCCGCGCGCAGGCTCACTCAGGTCGGCGGCGAGTTCCCGTCGTGGGCCGCGGACGGATCCATGGTGCACTGGGCGTTCGGCAACGTGCTGTTCAGCTATGACCTGGACTACGTGGAGGCGGAGGAGGCCGAGGTGAAGGAGATTCGCCACGAGCGCGCGCTGATCCGTGCGCGGGCGCTCGCCGTGACCGACACGCTCAAGGAGAAGCGCGCCGAGGCGGACAGCCTCGAGAACGCGGACGAAGAGGTGCCGGACTCGCTCGAAGCCGAGATCGCGCGGCTGGCCGGCGACTCGGTGCAGGTGGTGGCCGATTCGCTGATGGCGCGCGCCGACTCGCTGCAGAAGGCGGCGGAGGAGTTCGCCGAGAAGGCGAGCGCCATCCGCGACGGCGACAAGGAGATTCTGGCCGATTCGACGGAGACCTACGAGGCGAAGGAAAGGAAGATCGAGGCCCAGCTGCCGCGCGACATTCCACGCGGCACGGTGGCGCTCACCGGAGGGCGCATCATCACGATGACGGACATGCCGGGTGACACCACCGGAGCGCCCCACATCATCGAGGGCGGGGTGGTGGTCGTCACCGACAACAGGATCGTGGACGTGGGGGTGGCCGACTCGGTCGAGATCCCCGACAGCGCCGTCGTCATCGACGTGAGCGGCAAGACGCTCGTACCCGGCTTCGTGGACACGCACTACCACGCGCAGTGGCTGGTGCAGGAGATCCACCCCGAGGAGGTGTGGCA
>JAPOOQ010000461.1 GCA_026713345.1 Gemmatimonadota bacterium
CGGGCCCTTCCCAAGGCGTTCCGACACGGGTTCAGTTCCCCCGCGTCCCCCTACCCCACCCTCTCCAGCGGCCACACCTGAAACTGCTCCACCCCCATCTCATCCACAAACCGCCCCAGGATGTAGTCCTCGCCGATCTCCTTGATATCGAGCTCCGCGGGAGTCTCCACGAAACCCAGCACGCGCCCCGCGGGGTCGAAGACCGTCCAGAGCGGGGCGGGCCTGGGCTCCAGGGGGAAGTCGTATTCCCGGACCCAGAGGTGGCCGGCGCCGTCGTCCATGAATTCGGAAAACGCCGGAAAGGACTCCGCAATCTGCGCGGATTCGTGATGCGCCAGCCCCGTCACCGGCAATTGGCTCACGTAGTGGTCGTAGTCGGCCTGCGTCGGAGCACGGGGGACATGTGCGCGCCGGACGATCCGGGCGAGGGTGCCATCCGCCCGGAACGCCTTGATCTCGTAGCCGTGGATGGAACCGATGCAAACGAGATCACCCCACAGTCCCACTTCGCGGTTCTGGCGGAAGACGACCGGGTAGGTGCTGCGCTCGCGCTCGTTCTGGACGGGGACCTCGTAGTTCTCGCCGTAGAGATGGTAGCCGAGAGAGACGGCAAGGGTATTGTCACCATTCCAGATCTCGACAGTGCTTGCATTGCTGGTCACCAGGATCGTGCCGTCCGCGCGGGGGGCCTCGGGCCGGCGAACGTCCGGTGGCGGTCCCCCGAAGCGAAGGGAGCGGCCGAAGTTTCCGTCTGCGTCGTAGATCGATACCACTCCGGCCTGCCCCGTGTACCAGGCCATGATCGAGTCACCCTGCCAGGGCTCGGCAGTCACCAGGTGACCGTATGCGGCGATCTCTCCCGGTCCCTCGCCCTTCCCCGCCCACGTGGCAAGATGATTCCCGAGGGCGTCGAACACGCGCAATTCGCCCGAGTCATTGTCCGCCACGACGATTCTTCCATCGGGCAGCTTGCTGGCGCCGAATGCCCGGTAGAGCATGTACGGTCCCTCGGCCGCAAGCCCTCCGATCGTGACGGACGGCTCGGGCCCGATCCGCCAGGCGAGCCGAGAACCCTCGGGTGGGCTGGGGTTTTCCACGATGCGGATGCCGGCGCTGTCGCGCTCCTGTTGGGGGCGCGGTCCTTCGTCCGCATCCCGGTCGGTTTGGCATGCCGCCACGCCCGCGGCGACGAAGGCCAGGACGAGGAGACGTTTCCCCAAGGCCGCTTGATCACGGTTCTTCATTCGATGGCTCCCTGTGTTGCGGCGCGGCGCCCGGGAATGCGATTCCTGGAGGATAGTCCGCCCCAGGGTCCACTGATGTGACACCCGACCGCAATGTGGAGGTTGGCTGGCCATGCCGCTTGAAAAACTCCTCGGTACCTGCGGGCAGCAGCAGGTTGTCCGAAATCGCGGCGATCTCTTCCGCTTCCTTCCAGGCCTGTTCCAGCACCCAGAGTTCGCCTTCGAGGGCGCGGCGTTCCCGTTCTTCGTGGAGGGCCATTTCGAGGGCGAGCCTGGTGCTGTGGGGGAACGTAGCAATCGACCCCTCTCCGCGCAGCCACTTCTTGTGCCGAAGCCTGGCCACATCGGATGCGAAACGGCTCGGGTGTCC
>JAPOOQ010000462.1 GCA_026713345.1 Gemmatimonadota bacterium
CACACCTCTCCGAACACCGCGCCCCGGCTGATGACCCTCCCCCCCCCATCCCTCGCGCCGATCCTCCTCCTCCTCCCCCTCCCCCTCCCCGCCACCGCCCAGCGCCTCCCCACCCCCCCCACCGCCGACCTCACCGCGCTCTCCGTCCCGCGCTTCACCATCGACCCGTCGCCCATCGAGCTGACCGGACCCGTACGACCGGGCGAGTACCTCGGCGTCACCGGGCCGCGCGCGGCCTGGCTCGGCGTCGAGACCGGCGAGGCCGAGCTGTGGGTGCATCCGCTCAAGGTCGGCACCGGCTTCCGCCTCTCCTTTTCGACACCCCGCTACGGCGCCCCCATCCCCGGCGACGTGGTCGCGCGCACGGTCCACGTCCGTCCCGAACTGACCACCATCACCTACAGCCACGCGGCCTTCCAGGTGCGCCAGCACATCCTCGCACCCCGGGACACGGCCGCGTCGGGGATCCTCGTGCTCCTGGAGGTCGACAGCCCCGACCCGATGGAGATCGTCGCCGAGTTCCACCCGGTGCTGAACTATATGTGGCCCGCGTCGCTGGGGGGGCAGTACGCCTACTGGGACGGCGGGCGGCGCCTCTTCGTGCTCTCCGAGAGTCTGCAGCAGCGCAACGCAGTGGTGGGCTCTCCGTGGGCGACGAATTCGGTCGAGCACCCCGCGCACCAGCTCGGCGACGCGCCCCGCACGATGGTCATCCCGGTCGACCCCGAGCGTGCCCGGACCGAGTTCGTCCCGATCGCGGTGGCCGCCGGAACCGTTCCGCGCGACACCGTCTTCGCCCGCTACGCCCGCCTGATCGCGGGCGCCGAGATGCTCTACCGGAACACCCGCGCCTGGGCCGACGACGCGCTCGCCTCGACCGCATCCGTCGAGACCCCTGACCCCTCCCTCGACCTCGCCCTCGAGTGGGCCAAGATCAACCTCGAGGAGCAGCGGGTCTGCAACCCCGACCTGGGTTGCGGCTTCGTCGCGGGTTGGGGACTGTCGCGCAACGGCGGGCGCCCCGGCTTCGGCTGGTTCTTCGGCGGCGACGCGATGATCAACACCTACGCCATGGACGCGCTCGGCCAGTGGGAGCTCGTCGCCGAGGAGCTCCGCTTCCTCGCTAACTACCAGCGCGACGACGGCAAGATCACCCACGAGATCTCGCAGGCCGCCGCCCACATCGACTGGTTCGACACCTACCCCTACGCCTACTACCACGCCGACACGACCCCGCACTGGATGTACGCGGTCTACCTGTACTGGCTCGCGAGCGGCGACGACGACCTGCTGCGCGATCTCTGGCCCGCCTACAAGCTCGCCTGGGAGTGGTGTCTGAGCGCCGAGACCGACGGCGACGGCATCATCGAGAACACGGTGGGCGGGCTCGGCGCGGTCGAGGTCGGCGGGCTCGGCGAGGCGCTCCACCAGGACATCTACCTGGCCGGGGTGTGGACGGCGGCGCTGGAGGGCACCGCCGTGATGGCCGAGCACATGAACGATGCCGAGGTTCTGGATGCGGCCACCGAACTCGGGCCCGTGGCGCACGAGACGCTGAACAACGCCTACTGGCGCGAGACGGAGGGCCACCACGCCTTCGGCATCCTCGCCGGCGGCGGTACCAACGACAACCTGACCGTCTGGCCGGCCGCCGCCGCCGCGTTCGGCCTGTTCGAAGCCGAACGGGCCCGCGGCACGCTGCGCAGGATCGCCGGCGACCGCATCTCGTCGGACTGGGGCGCGCACATGCTCTCCACCGAGAGTGAACTGTACGACCCGATGCAGTACAACATGGGCACCGTCTGGCCCTTCGTGACGGGCTTCGCGTCGTGGGCGCAGTACCGCTACCGGCGCCCGTGGGCCGGATACCACCTGATGGACGCCATCAAGCAGATGACCTTCGACTGGAGCCTCGGCCGCCACGGCGAACTCTTCTCGGGCGGGTTCTACCAGCCGCTCGACCAGACCGTCCCGCACCAGTTCTTCGCCACCTCGATGCTGGCGACCCCGCTGCTGCGCGGCGTCTTCGGGTGGGAGCCGGATGCGCCGAACGGCCGCGCGCGCATCGCACCGCAGCTGCCGGCGGATTGGCGGGAAGCGGCGGTGCGGGGGCTCAGGGTCGGCGAGACGACGCTCGATGTGGAGATCACGGGCGGCTGGGCAGCGGGAGGTGGCGAGCGCCGCACGCGCATCCGCAACACGGGGGGGCCGCCGGTCACGGTCGACTTCATGCCGGATGTGGCGTTGGGCGCGGCGTTCATGGACGTTTCGATTGCCGGTGCCGAATGGGTGGGCGCGCCCCTGGAGCTCGGAGCACCCGGCGCAGCGATGCCGCCCCCCAGAACCAGGCTGTCAGAGGGCGAGGCCGCCGTTGTCACGGTCAGCTGGGAGGGGGGACTGGCCGTCGCCCCGCCCAGGATCGATCTCGAACCCGGCCAACGGAGCACGGGCTTGCGCGTCATCGATTTCGAGTACGACGGAGCTGACTGGCTCCTCACCATCGAGGGCACCGCAGGCCACGAGTACACGGTCGATCTCTACGGAACCCCTGTGCGGGCGGAACCGGTGAACGCGGGAGCCAGCGTCGCGCGCGCACGGTCCGCGCCCGATGCCGAACCGGAGGAAGCCGACCGCGCGGACGCGGGCGGCGGCGCCTTCAGGGTGGACTTCGACGCCGGCGAGGGGCGCCGCACCATCACCCTTCGCCTGAGCCCGCGCGGCCCATAGCGGGTCACTGTTGCTCCGGGACGCCGGGGGCCGGATATTCGACATTGATTCGAGCACGTATGCGTAGCGAGCATGCTTCTCCACACCGGGGCTGACGCGGCACGATGAGTTCCAGGCAGACGAACCACGGCGAACCTGGCGGCCCGATCGCCTACATGGCGAGCAATAGCGTCGCCGCCAACCTGCTCATGATCGGCATTCTCTTCGCGGGCGTGGCGTCGTTCTTCGGGCTCGAACTGGAAGCATGGCCCACGGTGCCCTTCAACCAGGTCGAGGTCTCGGTCGCCTATCCGGGCGCCACCCCCGAGGAGGTGGAGGAGGGCATCGTCGCCAAGATCGAGGACGAGGTCGAAGGACTGGGCGACGTGAAGGCGGTCAAGTCCGTGGCGGCCCCGGGCATGGCGTCGGTCAGGGTGGAAATGCGGTCGGGCACGGACATGAACGATGCCGTGGCCAAGGTGGAAGCGGCGGTCGGCCGAATCCAGACGTTCCCGGGAGAGGCCGAGCGGCCCCAGATCACGGAGATGACCAGCGCCGAGAGCATCATGCGCCTGGTCGTCTACGGCGATGTCCCCGAGCGGACGCTGAAGGAGCTTGCCTACCGGATCGAGGATGAACTCGCCGCGCTGCCTTCCGTGTCCCAGGTAGAGACGAGCGGCATCCGCAACTATGAGATCTCGATCGAAGTGCCGCTGCAGCGGCTCAGGGCGCTTGGACTCACGCTCCCGGACATCGCCAACACGATTCGCCGCAGTTCGCTGGATCTGTCCGCCGGCAGCATCGACACCGAGCAGTCGC
>JAPOOQ010000463.1 GCA_026713345.1 Gemmatimonadota bacterium
ATCCAGAACCGCCTTCACCCCCGCCAACCCCGCCACCAACGGCCCCTTCATGTCCAGCACCCCGCGCCCATACACCCCCCCATCCCTCACCACCATCTCAAACCGCCGGGTCACCCCCCCCCCCCCCTCCCCCCCACCCCCCGCGGATCCTCGCGCTCGATCTCGGTGGCGTAGTCCGGGTGGCGCCTCAGCTCGGCTTCGTCGATCTCCCAGACATCGAGGTCCATGCCCAACCCGGCCATCACCGCGGCCATGTACTCCTGGGCGGGACGCTCCCTGCCCTGCCAGCTCGGGATCGCGACCAGCCCCGCCAGCGTCTCGAGCAGCCAGGATTCGTCCACCGCGGCCAGCACGGCCGCTTCCGCCCTACAGCGAGCCCGCAAACCTCATCGCCCACAGCCCCGAGTTGATGTCGGCGAACCAGACCAGTCCCTTGTGCGGCATCACGCTCCACGCGCCCGGCGAATTCGGGATGAAGCCCACCGGGTCGAAGGCTTTGTACACCGAGATCTCGCGGCCCTGGGTGTAGAGGTTGCCCATCAGTTCGCCCGACACGTCCACCAGCCGCATCCCGCCCTCGTAGTAGGCCTGGAAGAGGATGTCGTCCTCCACCCAGATGTTGTGCGTGCCGAACTCGGAGACCTCGTAGCGGGCAACCATCTTCGGGTTGGCGGGGTCGTCGAAGTCGATGACCTGGATGTAGCCCCAGCTGGCGCGCGGGTAGCCGCCGCGGCCGGTCTCGGGGTCGTCCTTCTGGCGGTAGTCGGGGCCGATCCCCTCCCACGCCATCCCCCGCCGCGTCAGGATCTCGTCGCCGATGAAGACGTAGAACTTGCCCGCCGACTCCGAGTAGTACGGGAAGGCGGCGTGCGTGGCCCCGGTCGGCACGGCGTAGCTGGAGACGAAGACCGGGTTCTCGATCGTGCCGCCCCAACGCCCGTTGCCCACGTCGACGACGACCAGCCCCGTGCCCCACTCGGCCGAGTACGCGATCCCGTCGTGCACCCACACATCGTGGACGCGGCTGTCCGGGTGGTCGTATTCGGAGACGTACTTCGGATTGTAGATGTCGCGCACGTCCAGGATCACGTACTTGTCGCCGTTGGCGAGCGCGAAGAGGTAGTCGTTGGTCGGGAACGCGTTGTGGACGCCCCCGGTTAGCCCTTCCGTGTACTCCGCGGCGATGACGGGGTGCGCGGGGTCGGCGAGGTCGAGGATCACCACGCCGTTGCGGCGGTTGGACGCGCCCTCGCGGGTGAGCGAGGCGTAGCGCCCGTCGGGCGAGACCTTGATGTCGTTGACCGAGCGGGCGTCGACCTGGACCGAATCGGTCTTGATGACGTTGTCGGGGTCGGTGACGTCGAAGACGAAGCCGTGCCCGTCGGACTGCTTGGAGCCGACCAGCGCGTAGTCGCGGCCGTCCACGCCCTCGAAGACCCAGAAGTCGGTGCTGTAGACCCGCTGCAGGTGTCCGCGTCCCAGGATCTCGATCGAACGCACCACCTCCCTCGGCACGGCTTCGAAGCCATGCGTGGCGCGCAAGCTTCCCGACCGCGCCACCACCGTGAACTCGCCCGGCACGTCGGCCACAATCTTCCCCGCCGCCATCTGTCCCGGCGCCGCCGGCGCGATCACGCCCGGTGCGGGCACGTACGAATGGCTCCACTCGACCGGCACGTCGGCGATCGGCTCGCCGCCAGCGTCCCGCACGACCGCCGTGAAGGTCTGCACGTCGCCTGTGCGCACCGCGCCCCCGTCCGCGCCCCCAACGATCTCCAGCGAGGCGCCGGTAAACTCGCGCACCGCGCCGTCGAGCACCCCGGTCACGCCCTGGAAGGTGGCCTCGACCCGCACCGCCCCCGGCACGAGCCCCGTGACGTGACCGAATTCGTCCACCCGGGCGCGGGCCGCGTCGCTCGTCCTCCAGATGAACTCCGCGTCGGGCCGGCGCGTCCCGTCAGCGTGCAGCGCGGCAGCGCGGTGGGTCACGGTGCTACCCGCGAAGACCGGCCCGTCCGCCGCGACTTCGATGCGCACCACCGGGGGCCACTCGACCACCACTGGCACCGTGAGCTGCAGGGGGCGTCCGCCGGGTCCGGGCCTCACCGTCGTGACGATGATCTCCCACTCGCCGACCTCCAGCGCGGTGACGGTGGTCTCGGTGCGGCCGGGGGTTGCGGGGGCGGCAGCCGCAGCCGCGCCTGGAGCTCCGGCGCCGGCGACCGCGCGTGGGCCCGCCGCCGCACCCTCCAGCGACAGCGCCCGCCGCGCGCCCGCGATCCGCACCGCTTCGTTCACGAGACGGCCCTCGCTGTCGAGCACCTGCACGACCAGGGTGGCGGTCTCGCCGCGCTCGAGGACCAGGCTGGGCGGGTCGGCTTCGAGCCGGGCCGCAGTCTGGGCGGTGAGGGGGGTGGTGAGGGCGGGCAGCGCGGCGATCGCGAGCGCGGCGAGGAGGGTGGCGGTGGCCGCATGGGGGGCGCTCGCGGGGGTGGCGGCGGCCGGGGGAGCGGGCTTGGCTTGCATGGCGGCTGGTCCTTCCTGGGGGCACGGGTGCGTGAGGTGCAATATGGGGATGCGGGGTGGGGGTGGGCCAGCGGCGAAACAACCTGTAACGATATATCGTAGTACATCGGAAAGACCGGCGTTCCCGGGTCCGATATCCCATCCGGCCCGCCCCCGCCCCACACGTCACGGAGAAACCGACCATGCGGTTCGACGACTATTTCGACTTCGACTCACTCCCCTGGCCCTTCAACCCCTCGGGCAAGCGCCGGCCCCGGCCTCGGCCACGGAGACCCCGCCGGCGCTGGCGCTGGCTGGAGCGGGGCGACCTCAAGTTCGCCATCCTCGCCCTGATCCGGGACAGGCCCATGCACGGATACGAGGTCATGCAGGTCCTGGAAGAGGAGTCCGCGGGCAGCTACAAGGCGAGCCCGGGATCCGTCTACCCCACCCTGCAGCTCCTGGAAGACCTCGGCTACCTCGACGCCCGCAGCCGCGACGGCCGCAAGGTCTACTCCATCACCGACGCCGGCCGCGCCTACCTGGACGCCAACAAGGACAAGGTCCGGAGCATCTTCGAGCGCGTCTCCGAGTTCAGCAACCGGCTGTTCACGCGGGACGTGTCCGCCCTGACCCGGAGGATCTCCCGGCTCACCCGCGCCACCTTCCAGGGTGCAGTCGGGTGGGTCGAGGACGAGCAGCTCTTCAGCGACATGAAGGGCGTGCTTGACCGCGCGGTCAAGGACATGGAGGCGGCGTGGGACGCCGCGCGGGAACGTCGCCAGGCGAGGAAGGCGGCGCGTGAGGAGGGAGAGGGGGACGGGGCGGAGGAGGAGAGCTAGCCCCCCACCCCCCAGATCCGCCGCATGTACCGCTCCGGCGCGGCCAGCACATCGCGGAAGAGCACCACCCCGTCGACCGCGTCGTAGGCCACTTCGCGCAGGGGGGAGTCGTCGAAGCTGTAGATCGTGGCCCCGGGAACGGCCATCAGCAGCGGCGAGTGCGTGGCGATGATGAACTGCCCCCCCTGCTCCACCATCTCGCTCATCATCGCGAGGAGGCCCAGCTGGCTCTGGGGCGAAAGCGCCGCCTCCGGCTCGTCGAGGAGGTACAGTCCGTTCGGCACGAAGCGCGCCCGGAAGAGGCGCAGGAAGCTCTCGCCGTGGGAGTTCGCGTCGAGGTCCTTGCCGTAGTTGGCCTCCATCGCGCCCAGCGACGCCGCGGCCGGCCCCATCGCCAGCCGCTTCGCGAGTTCGGAACGCCCGACGTAGTCCCGCTCCACCTGCTCGATCCGGGCCTCCATCTCCGCCCGCTCCCGTTGCAGGCGCTGCACGAAGCCGAAGAAGTCCTCGGCGCGGAGGAAGAAGCCGCGGTGCGTGCGGCCGCGCCACACGGCAGTCAGGGCCCGGCCGAATCGACGTGCCGCGGCCAGCGAATCGTCCCTGACCGCCTCCGTGGCCCCCACGGTCGGCAGCCGCGCGACGACCGCGAGCGCTTCCAGCAGCGTCGACTTTCCGGAGCCGTTCTCGCCGGCAAAGAAGGTTACCGGCCCCGGGAGATTCATTTCACAAGGGCCCATCAGAGCCGGGATGTTGAAGGGGAATGTCTCCCGTTCGCCCCGTGGGGCCGTGGGCAGACGGACCGCGGAGAGCTGGGGCCCGCGACCTGACCCCGGTCCACTACGGTTCACTGTCGGGGGAGCTCCGTGAAGAACGGCTCCGCAGCGCCCCGTTCCAGGTCGAGTGAGTAGAACTGGATCCGGATCCCCTCCAGATCGTTCCACGCGGCCAGCACGGACCCCCCACTGACGCCAAGGTTGGCACCCTCCGGAATGGGCAGGACGACCTGCCGGCCGCCAGGTCCGCGGGTGAGAAGCCGCACACCGCGCGACGATTCCTGGCTGATGCTTGCCAGATACACGAGCCTTTCACCCCCGGCGACGGAGAACTCGATGAAAGGCGGGTAGGACTCGGGACGGTGGACCCGGAGCCCCTGGCTTCGTGCGCGGGCCCCCACATCGTTCATGTAGGCGTCCGCCTCGTCCTCCGGGAAGGGAACCCGGTCCATCCAGTCGTGACAGATCCTCTCGAGCGGTGCGCCCTCAAGGTCGAACAGGCCCAGGCATTCGTCTCCCGTGTATCCGAAGACGAAGCCGCGAGGGTGGGCGGCCATGCGAGGGAAGCCCCGGTCCCAGCGGACCTCGGTCACGTCTGCGGTGTCGGTGACCAGGGTGCGGGCAGGACCCCTGCCCTCGGCAAGCACGACCCTGGGCCTCGGCTCCGTCCCGGCACTTTCGCTGCAACGCGCAACGAACAGAAGTCCCGAAGGCGACGAAGCCATGTCAACGATAGCCGGCGCGAAACAGTGATCGTCTTCCACTCTCCAGTCGGCGACGGGCGTTCCATCGAACTGGTACAGGTGGACCCCCCAACGGTCGAGAACCGCAATGGAGTCTCCGTGCATCGCGATGGGCCCGATATTCCTGCGCAGTTCACCGGGGCCTTCGCCTCGGCCACCGAAGCTTCCCAGATGGGTGCCGTCAGATCCGATTCGGTGGATCCGCGCGTCCCTGTGGTCGAGTGCGAACCACACACCCTGGTGCAGGACGGCGGATCCAACAGACAATACTTCCGGATAGAGCCGGGCCGCGGGTGGCGCGGCAGGGGGGTAGTCCTCAGCGTCGGCCGGGGCACCCTCGTGGCAAGCGTCACCCGTTTCGGAGGCCTCACCCGTGTCGACTTCATCTCCCCCGCCGGCGACCCTCAACACGCCCCAGACCAGGAACGCGGCGACAGCGGCGCCCCCGACCCACAACCCCCAGCGTCGCGAACCACGCGCAACCTCTCCACCCGTCTTCCTGGTCATCCTGGTCTCCCAAGCTCACCGGCCTGCGCACCGCAAGCGAAGGCAGAATTGTAATGCTTACATGACATAGTGTAATGCCTAGCTTACTTTCTGACGCGCTCGGACGCGTCTCCTGTGGAGGTGTCGGACCCATCTTGCTACCCCTCCCGGACCCGCTAGCTTACCCACCATGCGAATCGCCACCTGGAACGTCAACTCCGTCAAGGCACGGGAGGCGCGCGTCGTCGGATGGCTGCGCGAGCACCGCCCCGACGTCCTCGGCCTTCAGGAGCTGAAAACGACCGACGAGGCCTACCCCGCCGAGGCGGTTCGCGCCGAGGGATTCGAGTCCGCGGTATATGGACAGAAGGCCTTCAACGGAGTCGCGCTCATCAGCCCGCATCCGATCGCCGATGTCCGCAGGGGGCTGGAGAACGATGATCCGCAGGCGAGGCTGATCGCGGGGGTGGTGCGCGGCGTGACGGTGTATTCCGCATATTTCCCCAACGGGCGGACGGTGGGGTCGGAGGCGTACGACTACAAGCTGGCATGGATGGGGCGGCTCCTCGAACTGCTGGACTCGCGCCACGTTCCCGCCGATCCGGTCGTCCTGACGGGGGACTTCAACGTGGCCCCGGACGATCTCGATGCCCAGGACCCCGAGCGATGGGAGCCGAGCGTGCTGTGCCATCCGGCCGCGCGCGCCGCGCTGGAGCGGATTCGCGGCTGGGGATTCGTCGACGTGGTGAGAAAGCACAACACGGCAGGCCGGCTCTACAGCTGGTGGGACTACCGGCGGTTGGCCTTCCCCCGGAACGACGGCCTGCGGATCGACCACATCTTCGCCACGGCACCGGTTGCAGATGCGTCGACGGGCGCCTGGGTGGACCGCAACCAGCGCAAGGGCAAGAAGACCGACATACCGTCCGACCACGCGCCGGTGGTGGCCGACTTCGACATCTGAGGTCGCGGGAACCTTGCGCGCAGCGACGCGGTATGAGTATTAGTCATTAGTGGGTGAAGTCGGCAGATTCCGGAGGACGCGATGAATTCGCGACAGGACGTGGTGAGCTCGAGGACGGCCAGGATCCAGGCGAACCGGAGGAAACTCCTTGCCGGCCTTGTGATCTCGGTGGGTCTGCACGTCTGGGCATTCACGGCCATCTCCCTGACGCCCGCGGACCTGTCCCGCACCGCCGGCGAGCCGGAACGCGTAACCATGCAGTCGCCCTTCGAGCGTTCCGCCATCGAAGTGGTCCAGGTGGTCGAGGAGCGCGAAGAGGTCGAACTGCTTCCCCTTCCGTCCGAAGAGCATCCCGTCGTCGCCGCGGCGGCAACGGAAACCACCTCGGAATCCGCGGCCCAGGAATCCGAACTCGGGCTGGAGGTCGCGGCAGCGGACGCCGGATCGCCCGGCGCCCCGGGCAGCGCAACGGTCCAGTCCCCGGACAACGGGGTGGTTGCCGAGCAGAGCGCCCCCGCCCCCACCTTCGACGAAATCCTCGAGTCCGCCATGGGGAGTCGCCCTGTCGCCGTACAGCCCATGTTCGCGGCACAGCGCCCCCTGGAGGGCCAGGCGCCGGTCGAGGCCGTGGTCGTGGATCCGCACGCGGGCCACGATCATGTCGAGGTGGAAGAGGGCTCGGTATGGGGCACCGTGTGGCGGCGCATGGGGAAGACCTTCGGGTTCGGCGGGGACAAGCTGTGCATCCCGATTCCGAAGTCCGGTACCGCTTCCGGGGTTGTGCCGGGACGCTAGTCCTCTCGGCGGTCCCGCTTCAGCGACTCCAGATCCTCCGGTTTCCGCGGCCAGTCCCGGCGCAGCAGCCTCGATAGCGCCCGGTCGGCCAAGAGCCGGCCGCCCGTCTGGCATACCGGGCAGTAGTTGGTTTCGCGGGTCGCGTAGACGATGCGCTGGATGGCCGTTCCGCACTGGCTGCAGGGCTCGCCGAACTTGCCGTGCGCGCTCATCGCCGGGTGGAAGGCGGTGACCTTCGCGGGGAAGTCGTCGCCCGCTTCCTCGATCAGGCGCGCGGACCACTCCCGGAGGGACGCCTGCGTGGCCGCGCGGAGGCGGTCGATCTCCTGGTCGCTCAGGCGCGAGGTGAGTTGCACGGGAGACAGCCGGGCCCGCAGCAGGATCTCGTCGGAGTGGGCGTTGCCGATCCCGGAGAGGATGCGGGGGTCGGTGAGGGCGCGCTTCAGGGTGCGGTTCTCGCGCCGGATCGCGGCGGCGAACTCGCGTGCGGTCGCGTCGAGGGGCTCGATCCCGCCGGGGTCGAGGTCGTGCAGCGCGCGGGTGCCGCGCACCAGGTGCAGGGACGCGCGCTTGTGGCTGCTCGCCTCGGTGAGGAGGAGGGTGCCGCCGGCGAAGTCGAAGGCCGCGTGGCCGCGCTTGCGCGGGATCGGCGCGGACGGGTTTCCGCCACTGGAAGCGGCCCGCGATCATGAGGTGGACGACGAGGAACAGGTCGTCCTCGAGGCCGACCACGACGCGCTTTCCCAGCCGCGAGAGGGACCCGACCACCTTGCCGTGAGCGTGCGCGATGGGCGGATCGAAGCTCTTGAGGAGGGACGGCGACCGGATGCGCACCGCTTCCAGCCTCTCGCCGAGGATGCGCGCGCGCAGGGCGTGGAGGTAGAGGGCGACTTCCGGGAGTTCAGGCATGGGGGTGGCTACCCGTTCCGGTTGAGGTCGTACCGCATGATCCTGCCGTGCGGCCCGGTGCGGTTTCGCTCGGCCTCGTAGACCGCGCCGGGGACGGTGGCGGGGACGGTGGCTTCGAGGGCGGCAAGATCTCCGGGACCGAGTCTCACCGTGCCGGGGTGGGCCGCGAGGCGCCGGCGGCTGAGGCCGATGATCACGGCCCCGACCGCGGGTTGCGCGAGCGCGTAGGCCGCCGCCGCGTCGGCCATCGAGGCGCCGTGGCGGACAGCGATCCGGGACAGGGCCGCGCGTGCCCGCTCCAGTGCCGCCGGGCCGCCGACCTCGTCGAGGATGAGGCGGTACTTGGCGAGCGAGCGGGAGTCGGTGGGCGCGGCGCCCACAGGCATGCCGTCGGTGGGTGCCGCGTCAACGAACGAACCATCGCTTGGGAGGCCGTCGGCGAGCGCGCCGGAGAGGAAGCCGTCGGCGAGCAGGCCGCCGGCGAGCGTGCCATAGCCGAGCAGCATCACGCCGCGCTTCGCGCAGAGATCGGTGAGGCCGCCGAGGGGGCGTCGGTCCAGCAGGGAGAACTGCACCTGGTTGGTGACGATCGGAATGCCTGCATCGAGCAGGGAGCGAAGGGCGTCCGTACCGAAGTTGGTGACACCGATGTGGCGCACGACGCCCTCCTTGCGGAGTTCGGCGAGCCATTCGGCGGCGCGCACCCATCCGGGAACGCCGAAGTCCCACCAGTGGAGCTGGACGAGATCGAGCACGTCGCGGCGCAGCCGGTCGCGCGAACGCAGCACGATGCCGCGCACATGGTCCCGGTCGATGCGGGGCAGCACGGCCAGGTTCGGGACGCACTTGGTGTGCACGACCACCTCTGCCGCGGCTTCCTTCCGCCTCGCCATCCAGTCCCCCAGGAGCTCCTCCACGCCGGTGTAGATGTCGGCGCAGTCCAGGTGCAGCGGCCCGCACGTCGCGGCCGCCGCATCGAGCACGGCGAAAGCGAGGTCACGGCTCCACCCCGGCCCGTGACCGCGCGAGAGCTGCCAGCATCCCCGGATGACGCCGGACGGTGGAGGGCGCCAGGGGGCTCCGCGGTCGTCCGGACGACTGCCGGGCCGGCTGTTCACTCGAGCGCGTCCGGACCCGGCCGCTGCCGCCGGTTCAGGTTCACGAGGCCGGATCACCCAGCGGCACCCGGGTCACATCACCGTGGCGGAAGGTGGTGACGCCCGTCCGGATGATGCGAAAGCGCGCGCCGCAGAGCGGATCCGGGCAGGCCACCTCGGCGTCGGTGGTCATCCAGTCGTTGGGATCGGTCTTCCGCTGCTTCGCGGGGAGGAGTGGCAGGAGGGCGGCCAGCGGATAGATCGGGAAGCTCTGGCCCGCGGGAAGCGAGAGTTCCTCGCCCCTGAGCTCGAAGTAGTCCCCCTCGCGGTGGCTGCACACCATCTCCCTCTCACCGGCCACGACCTCGACCCGCAGGTCGTAGAGCTCGAAAGCGTCGGAAACGTCCATCTCTCCTCCTCGGGCATTTGATTTGGGGCGGCACCAACACCGATCATACACGATCCGGCCAACGGCCGCGCAACCCTCCCACTTCTTCGGCCCAGCACCGTGCCACGCGAACCCCCCCCCCCCCCCCCCCCCCCCCCCCCCCCCCCCCCCCCCCTCCCCGTCGCCCCCCCCGCCCCCGTCCCCTTCCCCGTCGCCGTCCCCGTCCCCATCCCCGTCCCCGTCGCCGTCGCCATCTCCATCGCCGTCGCCGTCTCCGTCGCCATCCCCGTCCCCGTCGCCATCCCCCTCCCCGTCGCCGTCGCCATCTCCACCGCCGTCGCCTGCGCCCGCTCCGTCGCGCGCCCCCTCCCCCCACTCACCTGCAGAGTGAGGTGCCTCCTGTGCCAGCACTGTGTACAGAGTGCTCCACACCACGATGTCCACCAAGCCCAGTGCCTCCTGGGAGAGGACAGGCAGGGAAGTGCTGTGTGAGAAGCCCTTTACATGACACCACACACACTGGAGCTACGCACATTGAAGCATGAACAGTTATGCGGCCACTCAAGACCTCCATCATAAAGTGCTGAATAGTTCATGTTATGGCTACTTCAGTGACTTTTGTTGTTTGGCCGTTTACAATGCATTGAGAGGCTTCTCAGCCATACAGTGTGAAGTGGAATGTGTCAGTGAGGACGCAAGAAGTGGAGAACAACACAGAGTTCACAGCAATAAAGCCTTGTCAGCAGGTTCAGAAGACAAGCGTAGGTTCATGTACAAACACCGCTGCACTATACGCTACAGGGGCACATTTGGTATCACCCATGAGAAGACATGTTATCAAAAAGTCGTGATGTCTCCAAAGTTCAAACGCCCACATTCACCCACACCACCACAGTGTACAGTGTACGCACCTTCCCACACAAGTACTGCTCAGTTCCCTCCAAACGGCTCTCCACCCTACGCAGTCCTTTGATCAGCTCTGGAGCAGGCTCACCCACAAAGGAGCTGGTGACTGACGGCTGCAGTAGTGAGGGAAGGAAGGGGAGGACCATGGAGGAAGAGACAAGAGATATGGGCATTCTCACACTTCACAGTAGGAATGAAATGAAGAAGTTGTGCACACAGTCACTACTTCCATTCCAACTTCAGTTTGGAATGAAAATAGGGACTGGGTTCGAGGGTAGGAAGAAGGATATGAACAACTGATTGATGGGTAATGTGGTTTCAGTTCTACTGATTGGCAAAGGTCCCCCACAAAACCACTGGCAACATTTGCAATGGACAAAATTAGCCAAATGTATGACATCATATAATTACGTACACACGTCATTCATTTTGCCCATCTACACATGCACATACACCGTAGTCTTAGTTAGAATGGGATGCACTTTCAGCTTCAAAAGTACAATGAATGAACTGAAACACAATGAATTGTGAATGTGACAATGGACAATACTGATTCAATTAAATATGATCCATTCTGAGTTTCGGGGTAAAACTACCTGTGATTACCTCAGCATGTATCACACCTCACCGTGATATGCTCCAACTCCCCAACAATGTTTGATCCAGTTTAGAACCAATTAGGACAGAACTACGTACAATCGGCTAAACTGGTCTGCATGCATGCTCCCCGCATGCCTGGGGGCTGGCTCTGCTCATTGGCCCACCTTCAGCACTGTCACCTCCCAGCCAATCCAGTCATTGTCCATCTCAGGGTGAAGCAAGGCGTTCCCCCGGGGGCTAGTTTCGAGGAAGTACCGGCAAATTTCATTGGCTGAGAAGAGGTAGCGACTGGGCTCTACCTCTAGAAATGGCCGCTGCAAATAAGACGATCAGTGATGGAGAAGGGATTATGGAGTGGTGGAGAAGGGACTACAGTATGGATGGTATCGGGGAGTGTTATGCAATGCCATTTGATGTTATGTGGTAGAGGCTCATGGCCACGGCTTTGAATGGCGGTAGTGATGTCGAGCATTTCACGTAGCAGAGTAGATGGTAATTGTACATTTCAACCACGGAGATCTTTGTCGGGTACAATATCAGGATTTTGTTGTACGTGAAATGCTCAACATCACTACTGCCATGTCATGTGTCATGTGCTGTGGATTGTCCGAATCTCGTGAGTTCCTAAGGCGTATGGGTCATGAGACTCTGACGTTATGTTACTGCAATCACGTGAGTACCATGTACATTACATTAGGACTATCCCTAACCCCTGCACACACAAAGGTAGGGCGCGCATCTGAGCTGTGCCGACTGTGGCCGTTGACACGTGCGTACAGTGGCATACAGTACACGTGCGTGGTACTCATTGGCGCGTGATCGGACGCGACTTGCCTTATTGCTGAGCATAAACGGAACCTTCTCTCGAGGACCTAAGCAGAGAGAGGAGCCGCGAGAGATAGCCGCGCGTGCAGTTGTGAAGGTGCCTGTTTGGCGTCAGTACTCACTGCTCACGCTAGCAAGCTCACCATAGTGCAGTTCACACTTCTTCCCGTCCACGTGCGCAGCGTACAAGGTGATGAGCACCTTGAGATGGTCGGGGTTCCCGTAGGCTCCATACAGCTGCGGCCTCCAAGAGCTAGCGGCCATTTTCTGGTCAGCTCGTGGTATGACGCAATCTTCAAAGTATAGCCAGCTAGACCCTAAATGCGCCTATGTAGCTAGCTATAGGCTGTATAATATAATAGTGCATGTAATAGTCGCCACCTTCTTAAACACAGGATCTGCATATTATGTATGTAGCTAAAGACATCCGTGCAATATTGATACCCAGAGCTTGCATCTGCATGTGAATGCTAGCTATAATATGCATGGCATAAAACATAAATAAATCAAATGTGCAGTTTGGCCTACTGTCGCTAAATTGATGCATGCTTGGGATTAATTTGAAGTCTTTCACGAGTGGTAAAATGTTCTCATATCTCTGTAATAACACATCTGCTATTCTGCAGAGTCATGCAGTTGGCATATGTTGGTGGGTATGACTGCTCCAGTGACGTCACCAGTTCAGACTTCTGCTATAGGAAACTGTCTGCTGCACCAGCAGCAAGCAATGCCCATCCTCAGTTGTTCTGAGCTGTAGGGCACATTGTTGAGGGATGCTGTAACTGTTTTGCAGCCTTTGTGTCCTCTCATGTGTGACCACGCTCCCTTGTGCCTGGGATGTAGCCAGTATGGTCACAGGTGCTAGTGCTGATTAATCGCACCAGCAGAAGTGATCTGGAAAGTACTACATGCACACATGCATGCGAGTAATGTTATCAGAGCATGCACACTTGCATTAGTGCATTGCAATCAATTAGGAAGTAGGTGGACATGCCGAACCGTATTAGGCACTATAAGGTACTCGACTGAAAATAAGCTCTTCCTCTTCTTTTGTGCTTCATTCATCATTTCATACATTTAACAGATTCAGTGGGAACGATGTATAAGGAGTAGTCATTTTCAAATTGCCTTACATCCACTTTCACTAAGACAGTGAGTCATGTGTCTCGTATCTGTTTATGGTCATACTGTAGTAGGCCCGGGATTGCTGTTGTAGCTACATATTATAGCTAGCCAATGAGATGCGTAGCAAAATCTTCAAACATTCTGAGCAACAGAAACACTCTGTAAAGTCTAGAACATTACACAAAATGACTGTAAATTCGAGTGTTTTAGCTGTATGTGTCAGTCTTCATTGGATTCGATCATGAATTTCATCAAGTCAGCAGTGAGATGTAGGTAGGTTGGTATGAGCTATGCACATTATGAGTATATATATATATGATGTCACCTAATAATGATAGCCATGAATGCTATTAGCTATACAGGTCCTTCCATGCACACATAGCACACATACGTACATGATGGAGCTACGTAAAGCTCGTCTGTAGCTGACCAATGTACATAACACGGTAGCGCGGTAAGAAAGCGACTATTGGGAACATTATGTAACAAATACTCGATTACTTGCACTCTTTTTAAGGATTCCCCAAATCTATTGGCCAGAGGCACTATGCGAGGGTTTTATTGGACTTCGCATAATGACGTCACAGGCAGCTGGCCACCACACACTGATTGCATCGCTGCACTAAAGTGGCTTTTTCCCCCCTGGGAAAAGGCTGACCTTCGTATATATATATATATACATCTATCTCCAGGGGCGATTGTAGTGGTGTAGACAGTCTTCGCCCGCGGGTGCGAGGATCCTTGAGTTGCGACAGTAGAAGAGCTCCAGATATGCTACTTTCCAGGATTATTGTCGTCAAGTTGTGCCTGTGCTGGAGTGAGTCACTGTGTGTATAATATAGGCTCCTTGACTGCCCTCTGACACATGCACCGCTGGTTGTTATGCAGAGGCTAAGCTCTGAACCTTACCGAATGTGCCGATGCTGTGTTTTTTTACTGTCGCCGACCGGACTTCAACGTGTGACTGCGGAGCCAGTTCTTTATGTACTGCGCGCGCGCACGCGCGCTCTCTACTAGTTGAGCGCGCTACACTTTCTACTTCGAGTGCATCCCAGCGCGTTCACTCTAGCTACGTACGAGGCCGCGCGAGCAGCATCGATTAGCTGTGCTTCTGCTAACTGGTAGGAACGTGGTCAGAGGAATGCGAAGTATGCCGAAGTAATTCGTCACCCGTATGTATGTACATATGTACGTGGCCCTTTGGTATATAGACCACCCCACGAGCCTACTTGATGGATATTATCTTGGTTAGTTTGTTCTGTTTGTACACTATTGAATGCACAAACACCTCCGTGTCCCATGTGCAGTCACTATCCATTGTGTCAGTAGGCGTCCCTTTGTATGCCCCTGGAGTGTGCTCTGTGTGCGCATGTAGGCACTATTTGTGCATACTTGCGTGTGTTTGTATGATTTGTGCATGCATTATGTGTAATTGGGTGTGCAATGTACATATGTGTACAAGTAGGCTTGTCGTGGATGGTGTTTAAATTGCTACATGTGCAGCACATGCAAACTAGCACCATTTTGAGACCGTGACCTGTCTAGCAGTGTACTAATCATCATACTCATTCCTACGTGGTGTTTGTGCATTAATCCGTGTGTATATACCGCTCTTGCAGCTCTGATTCTGGGTGACACAACAGATGAAGTGGGATCAGGGGACACTCCTGACAGCTATGTGGAGGCCGGGACTGTGCCGTTTGGGTGAGTTGAGGGGTTGGCTTAGGTGTATAATATAATAATATCTATACGTATTTGTTCATGTGAGTATATGCATGCAAGTGTGTGCGTGTATGTTAGGGTGTGTGTATCTAAGTGAATGAAAATGACAAGCAGCTTATTGTTCATTTGTGTGTTCTCTTGTTCTCTGCCTATAAGTGTGTTTATAGTAGTGTCAGACAGTGCTGTGTGTACGTCTGTGGTGACCAGGTGTACCCTACACTCTCCCACACACTGTGATTATCAGCAGACAGAGTTTGTGGTGTGTTTGTGCCCTACACTGCTGTGGAGCTCTAGCTCAATGCAGTGAATGACCAAGAGCTGGAGGGTGGGCCTCAATGTGTGCATTGAAGGAGGCTTCTGGATGAATACGCTGCAAGTGTTGAAATATGCAATTTTGTGGTATTCTTTCCCGGAAGAGGTGCAGATGTTTTTCTCTCTGGATGGACTAGATA
>JAPOOQ010000464.1 GCA_026713345.1 Gemmatimonadota bacterium
ACATCCGCGGGGTTGGGCACCAGCGCGATGACGCTGAGCACGTCCGCCCCCGCGAAGAGATGGCGCCGGTAGTTCTCCCGCGCAGCCGAGCGGTAGAGCTCCAGACTCGCGACGTGATGTTCGCCGCGTGGGGCGCTGCCGCTTCTACTGCCGCCGCCCCCCGCCCCGCCTCCCGTCGTCCCGCTCGTGCGGAAGATGACCTCGGGCGTCCCGGTGACGATCGGCACGTCCCGGAACGCGCGGACCGGTACCGGGGGGATCTCGTGCCAGGTGGTGGGCTGCCCGTCCGAGGCGGCGTCCCAGTACCGGCGCAGCAGCGGGTTGGAGGCGCGCTGCGCGGCGTGGACCTTCAGGGCGAGGCGATCGAAGGCGGCATCCCCGGTCACGGCGCCACGGCCCGCCGTCAACGAGGCCGGCGCGCGCGGGAGCGAGCACGGCCCCCGCGACGACGCCCTCCGCCGCGCGAACCCGGCCTGTCCGCCGCGGGCCCCCCTCCCCGCACCGCCCGCCCCCCCATCCCCCCCGTCTGCTCCTCGTCCCGGATCGTGTGCACGCCCCCCACGACCACATGCGCGATGCCTTCCGGGTACTGGTGCGGATCGTCGAAGGTGGCCCGGTCCCCCACGCGGTCGGGATCGAAAACCACCACGTCCGCCGCGGCGCCCTCGCGCAGCACTCCCCGGTCCGCGAACCCCAGCTTGTGCGCCGGCAGCCCCGACATCTTCTGGACGGCCGTCTCGAGCGGCATCGCCCCCCGCTCCCGCACGTAGTGGCCGAGCACGCGCGGGAAGCTGCCGTAGCCGCGCGGGTGCGGCGATGACCGGGAAAGCGCGCCGTACGGTGCGTAGGCGCCCCCATCCGAGCACACCATCCCGAGCGGATGGGCGAGCATGCGCTCGGTGTTCTCCTCGGACATGCCGAACCCGATCATCCCCACGCTCCCGTTCGCATCGCGCAGCAGCCGCACGGTGAGCGCGTAGGGATCCTCGCCGAGTTCGGTCGCCAGCTCGCCGAGCCGCCTGCCCCGCGCGGCCGCGTTCGCCCCGCCGATCCGGGTGATCTGGACCGCGTCCCACGACCCCAGCAGCGCGATCTTGTCGCGGCACGCGCGCTCCAGCGCCGGGGCGGTCTCCGGATCGGCAAGCCGCGCGAGGAACCTCGCCGTGCCGCCGGCCCGCGCCGACGCGGGGAAGAGGTTCGAGAGCCCGGTCGCGTACGCAACGTAGGGATAGCGGTCGAAGTGCACGTCCACGCCGGCGGCCCGCGCGGCCTCGATCGCCGCGAAAGCGGCCTCGGCCTTCCAGTGGTTGCGCTCTCCCTGCGCCTTGAGGTGCGAGACCTGCACCGCCACCCCGGCGACGCGCCCCACGTGCAGCGCCTCCTCGAGCGCCGCGAGCAGCCGGTCGTCCTCGTTGCGCATGTGCGACGCGTAAGGATAGATCGTGCCGCGCAGCTCCGACGCCAGCGCGACCAGTTCGTCCCGGGTGGCGAAGCTCCCCGGCGTGTATTCGAGCCCGGTCGAGAGCCCCACCGCCCCCTGCGCGAGCGCGTCCCGCACCATCCTGCGCATCCGCTCCAGTTCGGCCTCCGTCGCGGGCCGGTCGGCGCCCCCCACCACGTACGACCGGATCGTCCCGTGCCCGATCATCGACGCGACGCTCACCGCCGGACGCTCCCGGTCGATCCGGTCGAGGAAGCCGCCGACATCGCGGAAGTCGATCTCCACATCGAAATCGCGGCGGTAGCGGTCGCGTGTGGACTCGAAGCCGCCGTCGCTCCAGGGGCCGATCGACGAGCCGTCCTGGCCGACGACCTCCAGCGTGACGCCCTGCCGCACGCGGCTTTCCGCGCGGGGATTCACCAGCAGCGAGAGGTCCGCGTGGGAGTGGATGTCGATGAAGCCGGGCGCGACCGCCATGTCCCGCGCGTCGATCTCGGTGGCGCCCGCCGCGAGGCCGCGCCCGATCTGCGTGATGCGGTCCCCGTCGATGGCGATGTCGCCGGTGCGCGGGGGGCCCCCCGTGCCGTCAAGGATCGTGCCGCCGCGGACGACGAGGTCCGCGCGCCGGCCGGTCGCCGCGACGAAGGGCGTGGCGGGCCTCGCTCCGAGGCCCGCCAGCCCGACGAACACACCCTTCGTGCCGCCGGCTACGAAATCGCGCCGCTTCACGATCGCCGCAATCGACCGGGACCAATGCCCCCGGCCCTCAGGACCTTCGCCTGTTGTCGCGCCTGCTCGCGGTTCACCAGCTCCGTCACCGCTCCCAGGTGTTCTTCCATTTCGGCGTAGTCGTCCGCGGGATAGCCGTCCGCCTCGGACTCGTCCAACCCCTCGCGCAGCCCGCGCACCTCGCGCTTCGCCTTCTCGATCGCCCTGCGCAGCCTGGCAAGCGCGCGACGGGTCTCTGCCTCGGGTGTCTTCATGCCATGAAGGATGGGCCCGGGCCGGGGCCGGATCAATGGCGAAATGGGACAGGGATGATTTGATTAGGGGACCGCATTGCGGAAGATCACGCGGGTTTGCGACATTGCGTCGTTCCTGAGAGCTGCGGGGGTGGAGCCATGATGGAGTACAAGGGGTATGTCGCGGCGGTGGAGTTCGATGACTCCATCGAAATCCTCCACGGCCGGATCGTGAACAGCGGACCCTACCCGATCGCAATATTCCAGGCGACCGATGCCAGGGAGCTGCGCACGGAGTTCGAGCGGTCCGTCGACGAATACCTGAAGTGGTGCGAAGAGGACGGCGTGGAGCCCCGAAGACCCCGGAGGAGCGGGCAGCCAGAATGAGCAAATCCGATCTCGACTCCGCCCTCCAGCGGTGGCAGGAGCGCGGGTTGATCTCCGCCGAGTTGGCGGAAAGCCTGCGAAGCGAGCACGTCAGCAGCCTGCAACAGGGGCGTCGCCGTTTCCTTCAGTACGCGGTGGCGGGAACAGCCGGCATTCTGCTGGTCATTGCCGCAGCCACCTTCTTCGCCTGGTCGTGGCCCGATCTGGGACCCGGGACGCGCACATTCGTGATTGGGGGCGCCGGGATCGGGACCCTGCTGCTGGGGATGCGTCTCGAGGCCGCGCGGCGGTTTGTGCCCGTGACCTACGCGCTCCAGACCAGCGGGCTGATCCTGCTCCTCCTGGCCTTCATGTACTCCACGGAGGCCTGGGGCAACACGACGGCGGGAGGCGTCGCGGTCGGCCTGCTCGCCCTGGCCACTCCGGCCGCGACCATCCCGGTCTTCGTGCGCCGCAACCCGGTCATGCCGGCGGTGGTCGCAGCTCTGGGGTACACCTTCCTGGCGGCGTTTCTGTTCAGGACCTTCGATCTGGACGCCGACATCATCATCTGGATCCTCGACGGGGCACTGGTTGCGACGCTGGCGGTGCTGGGCCTGCAGCTGCACGCCGGTCGGACGGAGTCCGTGTCGCGCGCAACGCTCTATGCCTTCGCGGTCAGTCTCTATGCGGGTTATCCGATGGCCGGCATGACGGCAGTCGGGCCCCTTGAGCTCAACGACAACGCCCTGCTGGCCCTGGACGCCTGGCTGCTCGTGGTCACCGCGCTGGCCCTGTGGGGCATCCACCGGGCTCCCGCGGCGCTGCGGAACCCCCGCTATGGCTATCACCTTGCGGCGTCGGTCCTGCTCGCCATCCCGCTCGGTTTCGGAACCGCGCTCGAGGTGTATGACCTGCCGCCACTGGGTGCGGCGGCCGTGGTGGCCGGGGCGGGAGCGTGCGGGCTCGGGTACGGGCTGGCAAAGGACGCGCGGCCGCTGGTGCTGTGCTCCTGCGTCACCATCGTGAGCGCGGCCTGGTACCTGGGAGTCGACGCGGGCGAACGGCTCGGGACGGTGCTCGCGCTGGCCTTCACCGCGATCCTCTTCTTCTGGGTCGCCACCCGGCTGGGAAGAACGTCGGAATCATGACGCCGGCGGGGTAGCCGGTCCGGACGGGTCCAGAACCGGAACGCCCGCAGGCGCGAAGTGCCGGGTGTTCAAGGTGACGACCGTCAATCCGTGCTCCAGAGCCGTGGCGGCAATCAGCAGGTCTGCCCCCTTGTGGCCGATGTCCTCGGACAGCCGACCCCACCGCTTCGCGACGGCCAGATCGACCGGAAGCATGCGGTCGCGGTAGTGCCGCAGGAGAGCATCCAGCCACTCGTCCAGCCGATCCGCGAAGCAGGGATCCCTGCCCCTGACCCCGGCGAGCCCCCGCTCGATCTCCCCGATCGAGACCACGCTCATGTACAGGTCCGAAGACCGCTGGGCGGC